>NZ_RZSN01000031.1:0-40674 GCF_003997315.1 Mesorhizobium sp. M1A.F.Ca.IN.020.04.1.1 | reverse complement strand
CGCCTGCTCGCTACCGGCAACCGACTCTTCGTGTTTGATCTCGACACGACCAAGGTGGAAACGCTGGTTGCGAAGGGCGCCAGCGCCGCGGCCAGCGCGGCCGCGGCCGCCGCAGCGGCCGACTTCGTCATCCTCAGCCTCAATTCCGCGGCGATCGTGCGCCGCGCCGTGTTCGGAGATGGCGGCGTCGCCGCCGGCGCGAAGCCCGGCACGCTGATCATCGACATGTCGTCTATCGACCCCGACGCGACGCGCCAGCTGGCGGCGGACGCCGGCGAAAGGAGTCTGCGCTGGGTCGACTCTCCGCTCTCGGGCGGCGCGCCGAAGGCATTGGTCGGCGAATTGACGCTGATGGCGGGCGGCAAGGCGGAAGATGTGGTGGACGCGCACAAGGTGCTCTACCACGTCGCCAGCAACTATACCCATATGGGTCCGGCTGGCGCGGGCCAGACGACCAAGCTGATCAACCAGGTGCTGTGCGCCTTGAATTTCATGGCTGTGGCGGAAGCGACGCGGCTGGCGCTGGACGCCGGTGTCGACGCGCTCAAGATTCCGCAGGCGCTGAAGGGCGGCCGCGCCGACAGCGCCATCCTGCAGGAATACCTGCCGCGCTTCGCCACCCGCGACTACCGCCGCACCGGCCGCATCGACAACATGGTGAAGGACCTCAACGCTGCGCAGGACCTGGCGCGGCGCACGCACACCGCAATGCCGCTGACGGCCGTCTGCGCTGAAGTGCACCGGCTGTTGACGGCCGCCGGACTGGGTGGCGAGGACCAGGCCGCTTTGATGGAATTTTTCCGACGCAAGGATGAGGAGCCCGCAGCATGATCACACGCTATGCGCTGTTTGAAGGCAAGGTGAAGGACGGCCAAACCGAAGCCTTCCGCGAGGATGTGATCAGAACCGTCCTGCCGAAGTGGAAGGCTTTCCCGGGCGCGCTAGACGTACGCGTCAGCTTTGCCGAGAAGCGCGACGACGGCGCGCCGGAATTCCCGATGATCCTGGCAATCAACTATCGCGACATGGCCGCGGTCGAGGCCGCGCTCGCGAGCCCCGCCCGCTCGGAATCTCGCGCCGCGACCGAGGCGGTGTTGGCCAAGTATTTCGAGGGACGCATTCACCACCACGTCACCATCGCCAACGAGTTTTCCCTGTCGACGGATTGACGTGCTTAAATCTGCCCCTGAGCCCTAAATGCGCAGGCAAGACAGGCAGCCGCACCAACGAAATCTTAATGTAAATCAAGCGTAATCCCGACCGTTAAAATTGTGCGTTTGGGTTGGGGTTACGCATGCCGGAGTATTCCTCCTTCATCCGGTCGATCCGGGTCCGCTATATTTCGGGATTGCTCGTCTTTGCCCTGGCCTCGGCGGTCGTCATGTTCGCGCTCAACCGCGTGAACTCATACCGCCACGAAGTCGATGCCTTGAGCGCCAATTTCGTCATCTTCTCGCGCGACCTGCGCAACGCCACCAATTTCGCCGAGACGACCGGAACCGTGTGGCGGGCTGAGACCCGCGATGGGCTGACCGCAGCCGCGCGCGGCCATTCCGAACGGCTGATGGGCGAGATCGAAATCCTGAACGCGCAGCTCGCGGCGATCAGGCCGCGGCTGTCGAAGAAAACGCTCAATGCGCTCGAATCCGCTTCGGTGAACGACGATCTGTTCTGGTCGGCGCGCGACATGGTGCGCAATTTCAACCTGATGTCGGTGGCCCAGACAGTCGACGAATGGAGCTACCGCGAGATCCGCAACCAGAACGATCTTTTCGCCCAGCCGATGCTGGTTCGCGTGCGCACCGCGCTCGATGACGAGCGGCGCCTCGCCGATGCCGCCAGCGACCGGCTGCTCCTATGGGCGAGCGGTCTGCTGATCGCCGTCATCGCCATCGCCGCGGTTCTGATCTTCCGGCCGATGGAGAACGCGATCCGCCGCGCCTTCGCCGAAACCGCCGCATCGTTGTTCAAGGCCGAGGCGGCCGACCGGGCGAAATCGGAATTCCTCGCCAATATGAGCCATGAGATCCGCACGCCGATGAACGGCGTGCTCGGCATGGCCGAGCTTCTCGCCAAGACCGAGCTGACGCCGCGCCAGAAGACCTTCACCGACGTCATCGTCAAATCCGGCAACGCGCTGCTCACCATCATCAACGACATTCTCGATTTCTCGAAGATCAATGCCGGCCAGCTGACGCTCGACCCCGCCCCGTTCCGCCTGGCCGAAGCGGTCGAGGACGTGGCCACGCTGGTCTCGGCCCGCGTTGCCGAAAAGAACCTCGAGCTCATCGTGCGCGTCGACCCGCGCCTGCCTGGCTTCGTCGTCGGCGACGCCGGCCGTTTCCGCCAGATCGTTACCAACCTGCTCGGCAATGCGGTGAAGTTCACCGAGAAGGGGCATGTGCTGATCGATGTCGGCGGCGATGTGGTCGATGGGACCGTCCAGCTCAAGGTCCGCGTCGAGGACACCGGCATCGGAATCCCCGCCGAAAAGCTGCAGAGCGTGTTCGAGAAATTCGCCCAGGTCGACGGCTCGTCCACCCGTCGTCACGAAGGCACCGGGCTCGGCCTTGCCATCTCCGCCCGCCTCGTCGACCTGATGGGCGGCAAGATCGGCGTTGAAAGCGAGATCGGCCGCGGCTCGGTCTTCTGGTTCGCCGTACCGCTGCCGGCACACAAACAGCAGGCGCGCGACGAGATCGTGCCGGTCGACGTAACCGGCGCCCGCGTCCTGGTCATCGACGACAACCCGGTCAATCGCGAGATCCTGCTCGAGCAGCTGCGCAGCTGGAGCTTCGACTGCGCCGCGGCCGAAAGCGGCGCCGTCGGCCTCGCCTTTCTCGACCGCGCCTGCCAGCTCGGCGCTTCGGTCGACTGCATCATCCTTGACTACCAGATGCCCGGCATGAACGGCGCCGATGTCGCCAAGGCGATCGCCGCCGACAGCCGCCTGTCTTCCATTCCGGTCGTGCTGCTCACTTCGGTCGACCAGGTCGATTTCGGCCGACTGGTGATCGATTTCGGCATCGTCGCGCATCTCACCAAGCCGGCGCGTTCGGCGGTGCTGCTCGGCACCGTGATCTCCGCCATCCAGAAGGCGCGCACGCAAGGCGGCAAGGCGCATTTCGTGCGCGAGCCGGTCGTCGTCCAGTCGGCTCCGCCGCCCTTCACCGTCATCCGTGGTCCAGCCGTTCCGGTCCTCTCGCCCGAACCGGCGGCGGCGCCGAGCGGTCCGATCGATATCCTGATCGCCGAGGACAATGACGTGAACCAATTGGTCTTCGGCCAGATCCTCAACGGCCTCGGCCTCAGCTATCGCATTGCCGGCAATGGCCGCACCGCGGTTGAGATGTACCGCTCGCTGCGCCCGAGGCTGGTGCTGATGGACGTCTCCATGCCTGAGATGAACGGTTACGAGGCGACGCGCGCCATCCGCGCCATCGAAGGGCAGAGCGGCAGCCATACGCCGATCATAGGCGTCACCGCGCATGCGCTGAAGGGCGACCGCGAAAAATGCATGGAAGCCGGCATGGACGATTACCTGCCGAAGCCGGTCTCTCCCGACCGCCTCGGCGCCAAGATCGGCACCTGGCTCAGCGAGACGGTGGCGGCGAAGACGGCTTGAGCTACCGATTTCGCATAACCAGGCACGCCCCGCCGACGCTTTGCAGCTTATTGCAGATGCCGTTGGCCTCGGCGCGCGAGTCGGCACCGATCCTGACCGCATAGATGCCGCGCCGGCCGATCGGCGTGCGCACGCGGCTGACCACAGGATCATGGCTGCCAAGCAGGGAAGGGAATCGGCCGCGAACCCGCAACCACTGGCTGATTGCGGCGGAGCGGCGGAAATTGCCGGCCACCTGGACGCCCCACGGCTTGACGTTGATCGAGGCCATGGCGACGGTCCGCGACATGATCACCGGCAGCCTGCGGCAGGCGACCGCGAAGCTCATCTTCGGATCGAGCGGCCGGATAGTGCCGGCATAGGCGGTGTCCGAGAACTTGTCGACCGGCTCGCCCATGATGTCGAAGACATAGCTTTCGGTCTCCATCGGCAGGAAGCCGCCGGAGGACAGCCAGCGCGATACGCGGTTCTCGCCCGCATTGTAGGCGGCAGCCGCGAGGCCGAGATTGCCGTAGCCCGCCTTCATCTCGGCAAGATACTTGGCCGAGGCGGGGATCGCCTGCCCGATGTCGAAGGGATCGGCAAGCCCGCGCAGCTTGGCCGTGCCCGGCATGAACTGCGCGATGCCTTCGGCGCCCACGGGGCTCACCGCATTGGGATCGAAGCGGCTCTCCTTCCAGATCAGCCGGGCGAAGAAATCCTTGGGCAGGCCATTTTGCTCGGCCTGAGTTTCGATCAGATCACAGACGCGGTTGATCAGCCGTTTTGCGGCCGATCGCGACTGCGGCGGATCGGCGAATGCCTGACCGGCAGGGATCAGCGCGCAAATCAGGATCAGTGCCGTCCTGAGCAAGCGCTGCATGGCTCATTCCGCGGCGGCTTTGCCGTGTCCGTACCGCTGCTCGATATAGTCGGCGACCATCTTTTCGAAATCCTGCGCGATCGAGGGGCCACGCAGCGTCGCCGCCTTCTTGCCGTCGATGAACACCGGCGCTGTCGGCGTCTCGCCGGTTCCGGGCAAAGATATGCCGATATCGGCATGCTTGGATTCGCCGGGGCCGTTGACGATGCAGCCCATCACCGCGACCTTGAGGTTCTCAACACCCGGATATTTCTCACGCCACACCGGCATGTTCTTGCGGATGTCGGCCTGGATGCTTTGGGCCAGCTCCTGGAAGACGGTGGAGGTCGTGCGGCCGCAGCCGGGGCAGGCCGCGACGATCGGCACGAACTGCCGGAAGCCCATCGTCTGCAAAAGTTCCTGCGACACCTGCACCTCGCGCGTGCGGTCGCCGTTCGGCTCCGGCGTCAGCGAGATGCGGATCGTGTCGCCGATGCCCTGCTGCAGGAGGATACCCATGGCAGCCGAGGAAGCGACGATGCCCTTGGTGCCCATGCCGGCCTCGGTCAGCCCGAGATGCAGCGCATGGTTGGAGCGGGTCGCAAGCTCGGTATAGACGGCGATCAGATCCTGCACGCCGCTGACCTTGGCCGACAGGATGATCTTGTCGCGGCCGAGCCCAATCTCTTCCGCCATCTCCGCCGACAGGATCGCCGACTGCACGATCGCCTCGCGGGTGACTTCCTGGGCGGTGAGCGGCGAGCCCCGGCCCTGGTTGTCATCCATCAGCCGGGTCAAGAGCTCCTGGTCGAGCGAGCCCCAGTTGACGCCGATGCGCACCGGCTTGTCGTATCTGATCGCCATCTCGACGATCGCGGCGAACTGGCGGTCCTTCTTTTCCTTGAAGCCGACATTGCCGGGGTTGATGCGGTATTTCGCCAGCGCCTCGGCGCAGGCCGGGTGATCGGCGAGCAGCTTGTGACCGATATAGTGGAAGTCGCCGACCAGCGGCACGTTGACGCCGAGCCGGGCCAGCCGATCACGGATGCGCGGCACGGCAGCGGCGCTCTCGTCGCGGTCGACAGTGATGCGCACGATCTCCGAGCCGGCGCGATGCAGCGCCGCCACCTGGGCAACGGTTTGATCGATGTCGGCGGTATCGGTGTTGGTCATCGACTGCACGACGACCGGCGCGCCGCCGCCGACCATCACGCCGCCGACATCGACGCCGACCGATGCGCGCCGCGGGAAAGGAGAAGAAAAATATCCGGTCATGCCGGCCGCCTTCATCTGGAAGTTCCGGGCATGAGGTGGCGGAGCAAAGATGGCTTGTCAATGGCCGGTGACAGCCACGGTCCGCAAATCGGCTGCGCTTGGTTGGCGGCCGCGCGGTTCAGCAGCCCACATCGGGCTGCGGTTGCATTCCGGGAAGACTCGGGAAATTCAGGCGTAAACTCACCGTACCGGCGGCATTCTTGCCACCGGTTGGGTTGCACCCGACGGGTGCGGTTTATGCTGCCTAGAGGAGTTTCAGTGTGCCGTCGGTTTCGCCTTCAGCTTTTCAATCTCGTCCTTGATTGCCAGCTTGCGCCGCTTCAGAGTGGCGATCTCGAGGTCGTCTACCGAAGGATGATTCATCGCGTCGATAAGCTCGCGCTCGATGTCGCCGTGCTTCCGCTGCAGCTCATCAAGATGGGATGCAAGAGACATGATTGGTTCTCCCTTTCATGGATTCCTCGATTGCAGCCGTCTCAGGCACGTCCACCGCAGGTCGCAACTGTGACGGCACGATGACAGTTTGCCACCAACCAATCTCGATGTCGAATGCCGCGTGGTAGCATTCCACGACAATGTGAAATGTGATATCAGCGGCGCGCCGGTCACAAACCCCACCGGCCCCGCCCAAAGGCCCATCCCTGGGCGACGCATACGCAGACGGTAGATAATGTCCGAACAGGAACAGGCTGAGATACGCCTCGAATATTCCCGGCTCAAACAGGAACACGCCGATTTCGACGCCGCCATCAATGCGATGATCGCCGTGGGTTGCGACCCGCTGCAGATCCAGCGCATGAAGAAGAAGAAGCTGATGCTGAAGGACCGGCTGATGGCGCTGGAAGACCGCATCATCCCCGACATCATCGCCTGACCGGCAGCTTCCTTCGCTCGACGGCTAGGGGATCGAAAGCCGCGCGGCGCGGTCACGCAGCAGCGCGACCAGCTCGCCTGTCCGATCTTCCGACGTGTCGATCGGAACCACCAGGCACATCGTCGCCTCGATCTTCCCGGGCGCTGAAAAGACCGGCGCCGCCAAGCATTTGGTATAGGCGTCGACAAGGCCCGACGTCACGCAATAGCCGGTGACGCGGGCTTTTGCGATGTCGTCGATGAAGTCGTCGAGCTCGATCTTGCGGCCATCCGGCAGCACGAGGTCGTCCTGGGAGATCATCGCCTCGATCCGGCTGCGTTCCAGGCCGGCGAGCAGCAGCCGGCCCGACGCGGTCCAAGGCAGCGGGATCTGCAGGCCGGTGGCCGAGCTGATGCGGAACGGCCTGGTGCCCGGGCTCGAATGGACGATCGTGTAGCGGCCGCTCTGCAGCATGCACAGCTCCGAGGTCTCGCCGGTCTCGCGCGACAGCGTGTCGACCTCCTGCCGTCCGCGCCTGAGGAGGTCGTTGCCGCGCATATAGGCCATTCCGTAGAGGTAAAGCTTCTTGCCGAAATAGACGCGGTTGCCGTCGCCGGCCATCTCCAGGAGACCGGCACCGACCAGCTCGCGAACGAGCGTGTAAGTCGTCGAGCGGGGGGCGTTGAGCCCCTTGGCCAGCTCGCCGATGCCGATCGCGCGCTGCGTGGCATGCAGGAACTCCAGAATGTGCAGCGCGCGGTTGAGACCCTTCTCGCGAGAGTTCGCGGGCCTCTCCTCGTCCGAACCTGCGGCCTGCCACTCGGTCAGCGCTTCGCCATCTTGCATTGTCGATTCCCGGTGTTAGTATCTGTCTTGTACAGGATACATACGTCTCTTGTAAGAGACAATCGTATATCGATTGCTGACGCGTGTATTCATGGGGAACACACACCAAAGGAGGTCGCCGTGAACGACACATCCGGAAGACGTGATTTTCTGAAATTGGGAATGGCCGGACTTGCCACCGCCGGCGCGCTCACCGCGGTCAGCGCCGAGAAGGCCGCCGCGCAAGCCGCGTCCGATAGCGTGCTGCGGACCGCGCTCGATCGCGGCAAGCTGATCGTCGGCACCGGCAGCACCAACGCGCCGTGGCATTTCGAGAACGATGCCGGCGAGCTGGTCGGCATGGACATCACCATGGGGCGCATCCTCGCCAAGGGCCTTTTCGATGACCCGACGAAGGTCGAATTCGTCATGCAGGATCCGGCGCAGCGCATTCCGAACGTGACCACCAATAAGGTCGATATCACCATCCAGTTCATGACCATGACGGGGCAGCGCTCGCAGCTGATCCACTTCTCGCGCCCCTACTATGTCGAAGGCGTCGCGCTGCTGACGCTGCCGGGGTCCGAGAACAAGACTTTCGACAAGCTGCTGGCGAACGGCTCCGCCACGCGCATCTCGATCCTGCAGAATGTCGATGCCGAAAACTCGGTGCACTTTGCCCTGCCCCAGGCGCAGGTCATGCAGATCGACACCCAGGCCAACGTGCTGCAGGCGCTGGAATCCAAGCGTGTCGACGCCGCCGCGGTCGACCTCTCCACCGTGCGCTGGCTCGCCTCGCGCAACCCGGACAAATACTTCGACGCCGGCAAGAGCTGGTATTCGATGCTTTACGGCGCGGCCATCAGGCAGGGCGACCTCGACTGGCTGACCTACGTCAACCAGACCTTCACCATCGCCATGTTCGGCCACGAGACGGCGCTCTACGACGCTGCCTTCAAGGAATATTTCGGCCAGGAGCCGCCGCCGCGCCACCCGGGCTTCCCGGTCATCTGACGAAGCCTTCTGACTTTAGCCGGCGGAGGGACGCAACAAGCGCCCTTCCGCCTGTTCTCCTCGACACGGGCTCCTGCAGTGACGAATCCTGGATCGTCACCACAGGCCATTGAGACGGACGCATGGGCTATACGCTCAATTTCAACCTGATCTGGCGCCATTTCGACAAGCTGTGGGGCGGACTGCTGCTCAGCCTCGAGCTTGCGGTGATCTCGATCGCCATCGGCATTGTCATCGGGCTGGTACTGGCCGTCTGGTATGTCTCGGCCGGGCGCGTCGTGCGCGGCATTATCGCGTCTTACGTCGAATTCATCCGCAACGTGCCGCTGATCCTCTTGGTCTATCTGGTCTTCTACGGTCTGCCGACCGTCATCGACCTGGCCTACAGCGCGCAGACGTCCTTCGTCGCCACGCTTGCCGTCTACAGCGGCGCCTATCTCGTCGAAGTGTTCCGATCCGGCCTCGAAGCCGTGCCGCGCGGCCAGATCGATGCCGGCAAGGCGATCGGCCTTACGCCATGGCAGCGGCTTGTCCATGTGCGGCTGCCGACGATGATGCGCATCACCCTGCCGGCGCTTTCGAACACGTTCATCTCGCTGTTCAAGGACACGTCTGTCGCTTCCGTCATCTCCGTGCCCGAACTGACCTACGGCGCGCAGTGGATCAACTTCAACACCTTCCGCATCGTCGAGGTCTATCTGGTGGTGACGGCGATGTATCTGGTGACGGGTTACGCCCTGCTCTTCGCGCTCCGGCTGGTCGAGCGCTGGTATAGGACGGCGCGCTGATGCTTGGCCAGATCGCTTACGCCCTGCCGTTCCTCGCCGAAGGCTTCGCGCTGACGCTGTGGGTATCGCTGCTGGTCGTGGTGCTGTCGCTGATCGCCGGCGTTGTCCTCGGCGTTGGCCTCGTCTACGGGCCCGCACCCTTGCGCTGGGCGGTGCGGATCTTCAGCGACACCGTCCGCGGCATCCCGATCCTGGTGCTGATCTTCTTCGTCTATTACGGCCTGCCGGCCGTCGGCGTGCATCTCCAGTCCTTCTGGGCGGCGGTGCTGGCGTTGACCTTGTTCAAGACCGCGCAGGTCGTCGAATATCTGCGCGGTGCCGTCGCCTCGATCCCGAAAGGCCAATCGGAAGCGGCGATGGCGATTGGCCTGACCTTTCGCCAGCGCCTTACCTACGTGATTTTCCCGCAGGCCTTCCGCCGCTTCCTGCCGCCTTGGATCAACGGCGTCACCGACGCGGTCAAGGGCAGCGCGCTGGTCTCGCTGCTCGGCATCACCGATCTGATGCAGGCCATCAACCAGGTCATTGGCCGCACCTATGAGGCGATGCCGCTCTATATCCTCGGCGCCCTTCTCTATTTCGGCGTCAACTACGCGCTTTCGCTTGCCAGCCGACGGCTGGAGCAGCGCTTTGCCTTCATCCGGGAATAGCACGATGGCCACCACTTCCGATAACAGCCCTGCGCTTCTCGATATCGCCGAGGTCTCGAAATCCTTTGGCTCGGTCGAGGTACTGCGCTCGGTCAGCCTCAAGGTGGCGAAGGGCGAGGTGGTCGCCATCATCGGACCGTCCGGCAGCGGCAAGACCACGCTGCTGCGCTGCGTCAACTTCCTCGAAAGCTACGACAGCGGCTCGATCCGCATCGACGGCAAGGAGGTCGGTTTTCGCGACGGCGGCGCGCGCCAGCGCCGCAGCGAGCGCGACTTGGCCGCCATGCGCGCCGAGACCGGCATGGTGTTCCAGGGCTTCAACCTGTTCCCGCATCTGACGGCGGCCGGCAACATCATGCTCGGCCTCACCAAGGTACGCGGCAAGAGCAGCGCCGAGGCGCGCTCGATCGCCGAGCACTGGTTGGGTCGTGTCGGTCTCGCCCACAAGGCCGACAGCCTGCCCGCCGAGCTTTCCGGCGGCCAGCAGCAGCGTGTCGGCATCGCCCGCGCCGTCGCCATGGAGCCGAAGATCCTGCTGCTCGACGAGATCACCTCGGCCCTCGATCCGGAACTCGTCGGCGAGGTTCTGGCCGTGGTGAAAAGCCTCGCCGAGGACGGCATGACCATGGTGATGGTGACGCATGAGATGGCTTTCGCCCGCGACGCCTCAAGCCGCATCGTCTTCATGGCCGACGGCGGCGTCAGTGCCGTCGGGCCGCCGAAGGAGGTGCTTGCCGCGGAGACCACGAACGAGCGCCTGCGGACTTTTTTGGCGCGCTTCCGCGCCTCGCAATTCTGACATCGGATGGCAAATGCCATCCAAGGAGCATTCTTCCATGACGCCTTACACCCGGCTCGCCGAACTCGGCCTGACGCTGCCCGAGCCGCCAACGCCCATCGCCAACTTCGTCACTCATGCCGAGGTCGGCCGGCTGATCTTCCTCTCGGGCCAGGGGCCGCTGCGCGCCGATGGCACGCTTTGCACCGGCAAGGTCGGCGAGGACGTCACCGTCGAACAGGCCTATGAGCATGCCCGGCTCACCGGCCTCAACCTGCTTGCCGTCATGCACGCGGCGGCGGGCGACCTCGGGCGCATCGTGCGCGTCGTCAAGCTGCTCGGCTTCGTCAATGCGACGCCGACCTTCAGCGATCACCCGAAGGTGGTCAATGGCTGCTCCGATCTCTTCGCCGATGTCTTCGACAAGATCGGCGGCCACGCGCGCTCGGCGATCGGTGTCGGCTCGCTGCCTGGAAACATCACCGTCGAAATCGAAGCGGTCGTCGAGATCGCCGCCTGACACTGGGATCTGCTGCCATGAAAACCTATTCCGAGAACGGCTCCAACACCACGATCCGCGAGCGGCTGGGACTCCGTCCGATCATCAACGTCTCGGGCACGATGACGACGCTCGGCGCTTCCATCATCGTCCCGGAAGCGATCAGCGCCATGGCCGAGATCGCCTCGCAATGGGTGGAGATGGACGATTTGCAGCGCGCCGCGAGCGCAGTCGTCGCCCGTCTCACCGGCGGCGAGGCCGGCTTCATCACCGCCTGCTGCGCCTCAGGCATCACCATGGCGATCGCCGGCGCGATGACCGGCACCAACCTGCTGGCCATCGAACGGCTGCCCGACGACACCGAAGGGCTGAAATCGGAGGTCGTCATCCAGCTCGGCCATATCGTCAATTACGGCGCGCCGATCGATCAGTCGATCCGCGTGGCCGGCGCCAAGGTCATTCCGGCGGGCACCGTCAGCGTCACGCAGGATTACCACGTGCGCGAGGCGATCAACGAGCGCACGGCGGCCGCGCTTTACGTCGTCGCCCACCACACGGTGCAGTACGGCATGCTTTCGCTGGAGGAGTTCTGCGAGATCTGCCACGCCAAGAATGTGCCGGTGATCGTCGATGCCGCTTCGGAATACGATCTGCGGACATTTCTCGCGCAAGGCGCCGACATCGTCGTCTACAGCGGCCACAAATTCCTGAGTGGCCCGACCAGCGGCATCGTCACCGGCCGCAAGGATCTGGTGCGCGCCGCCTATCTGCAGAATCGCGGCGTCGCCCGGGCCATGAAGGTCGGCAAGGAAAGCATCGCCGGCACCATGGCGGCGCTCGACGCCTGGGAAAAGCGCGACCATGCCGGCATCCGCCGGCGCGAAGAGGCGGCGCTCGATCTGTGGAAGGATGCGCTGCAAGGCATTCCGGGCATTGGCGCTGAGATCGTGCCCGACCCAACCGCCAACCCGCTCGACCGCCTGCAGGTCTTCGTCCGTCCGGAGAGCCGCTTCACCGCCGCGGGCCTAACCTCGGCTTTGGCCGCCGGCTCACCGCCCGTCATCGTGCGCAACCATGAGGTCGAGCGCGGACACTTCTTCCTCGACCCGTGCAACCTGCATCCCGGCGAGGCCGAGATCGTCGCCGAGCGGCTGCGCGCCGTGCTGACCGCGGAGGAGCGTCCCGCGGATGCGATGAAAGCGGCGCGCAAGGATTCATCCGGGGCGCTGCGCTGGCCGGACTAGACCTCGCCACCGTCGGCCCACAGCCGCGACAATCCTTGCGGCTGCCGGCGAATTCCGCTAAGGCGCGCCTTTGCCGCCGGGAGCTTAAACCTTGACCGATCAGCGTGCCGAAGTCGCCCTCATCATGGGCAGCCAGTCCGACTGGGCGACGATGCGCCAGGCGGCGGAAACGCTGGATGCGCTGGGCATCCCGCACAAAAAACTGATCGTCTCGGCACACCGCACGCCGGACCGCCTCTATGAATTCGCCAAGGGCGCCAAGGCGGCCGGCTACAAGGTGATTATCGCCGGCGCCGGCGGCGCGGCGCACCTGCCCGGCATGACGGCGGCGATGACGCCGCTGCCCGTCTTCGGCGTGCCGGTGGAATCCAAGGCGTTGTCCGGCCAAGATTCGCTGCTCTCCATCGTGCAGATGCCGGCCGGCATTCCGGTCGGCACGTTAGCGATCGGCAAGGCCGGTGCCGCCAACGCCGCCCTTCTGGCCGCGGCCGTCCTGGCGCTGAGCGATGAAAAACTCGCCGCCCGCCTCGATGCCTGGCGCACCGCACAGACCGCCAAGGTCGCCACCGAGCCGGCGGATACCCCGTGAGCCTGGCCCCGGGATCGACCATCGGCATCATCGGCGGCGGCCAGCTCGGCCGCATGCTGGCGATGGCCGCCGCCCGCCTCGGCTATCGCACCATCGTCCTGGAGCCACAGGCCGACAGCCCGGCGGCGCAGGTCGCTAACCGTCAGATCGTCGCCGCCTATGACGATCCGGCGGCCCTTGCCGAACTGGCCGGCGCCAGCGCTGTCGTCACTTACGAATTCGAGAACGTCCCGGTTCAAGCGGCGCAGACACTCGCGGCGCGCGTTCCCGTCTGTCCGCCGGCCCGCGCGCTGGAAATCGCGCAGGATCGCGTGACCGAAAAAAGCTTCCTGAACGGCATCGGCGTTCCCACAGCCGAATTCTGCCCAGTGGACAATGACGAGCAGCTGACGGCCGCGCTGAAGAAATTCAGCGGCAGCGGCGTGCTGAAGACGCGCCGCATGGGCTATGACGGCAAAGGCCAGCGCGTCTTCCGCAACATGGAGACCGGCGGCTTTGCCGGCACCTGCGAGGCGATGGGCAATGTGCCGCTGATCCTCGAATCGCTGGTCGCTTTCGAGCGCGAGATTTCGGTGATTGCCGCGCGCGGGCAGGACGGCTCGGTTGCAGCCTACGATCCGGCCGAGAATATCCATCGCGAAGGCATATTGCGAACGTCGACATTGCCGGCCGCCATCGCACCGGACACCGCATCGGCGGCGAAGCAAGCGGCAGCAAAAATCCTTGCGGCGCTAGACTATGTCGGCGTCATCGGCGTCGAGTTCTTCGTGCTTGCCGACGGTTCGCTTTTAGCCAATGAGCTGGCGCCGCGTGTCCACAATTCCGGCCACTGGACGGAAGCCGCCTGCATCGTTTCGCAGTTCGAACAGCATATCCGCGCCATCGCCGGCCTGCCGCTGGGCTCGCCTGCACGGCATTCCGACTGTGTCATGGAAAACCTGATCGGCGATGACATGCTGAAGGTTCCGGCGCTGCTCGCCGAGCCCGGCGTGATGCTGCATCTCTACGGCAAGGCCGAGTCGCGGCCCGGCCGCAAGATGGGCCATTTCACGCGCATTGAGCGTCGGCGCTAACGCCGACTACTGCACGTCTTCGTCCTCGTCCGGGCTGGCGCAGCTCGGATCGCCTTCCTGGCAGTTGGGGCCGGAGGTGAGTTGCTTGGTGCGCTCGGTCGTCAGCTCCGTCAGGCATTGCGAAACCTCCATCGGGTGGATGGAACCGCCCTCGCTGTCGGCGGTCGAATAGGCGCATTCGGCGTCGCGGAAGGTGATCCAGGCGCGCTGTGCGGTCTGCAGCAACTTGTTGGCCTTCTCGTCATTGCGGCCGACAATATCCTTGTAGGCGGCGTTGAGCTTGGCATCGGCCGCCTGATAATCGGCATTGGCGCAGATATTCATCATCGACTGGCTGTCGTCGCTGCGATCGCAGTCCTCGGCCCATGCAGCCGGAACCGTCGCGATGAGGACAAGGCATGCGGGCAGAAAGAGACGGCGCATGATAAGACTCCGTTTCGCTGAGAGCATCTGCAACCTAGAGGAATCGCTTGGCGTCGCAGAAATGCGGCTAAACAAATAGACATAACCGGAGGGGACCTATGTCCCGCTCTGGCGTGGCCCGCAACATTCCAGCCGCCTCTGAGTCGCGCAATGCCGCGCGTTACCTATGGCGAATATTTGATCAGCGCACCATTTGCGGCATAAGAGCCGCCCGCTTGCGGTTGACACGGGCAAGGCTCCTCGTTTATGAGCCACGCAAGTTCAAGGCGCGCTTTTTTCGGGCGCGCCTTTAAAATTCGGCCCGGGACCGGGCCCCCGACCGAACAGGCAAGACCATGAAGATCAAGAATTCGCTCAAGGCGCTCAAGGCGCGTCACCGCGACAACCGGCTGGTTCGCCGCAAGGGACGCATCTACATCATCAACAAGACCGCTCCGCGCTACAAGGCGCGCCAGGGCTGAGACTTGCGCGCGGCGCTAAGCGCCGCGCCGCTGATGTCGACTGCCGGTTCGCCGGACCCTCACGCTAAAATCATTTTGACGATCCGCCGTCCGGGACTAGATTCCGGACATGCGGATTCTTTTTGCATTCTTCATTGCCCTCGTCCTTTCCGGAACGACCTTGCCCGCTTCGGCGCAGGATGAGGCCACGCCGCCCGCCGCTTCGCCGCCGCCCGCCATCACGCCTCCGCCGGTCGCCTCGACCAGGCAGGGACGGCTCGACCAGCTCTTTGCCGATCTCAGACGCGAGCGCAACGAGAAGGCCGCCGAACGCATCGCCGGCCGCATCTGGAATGAGTGGAACCAGTCCGGCAGCGCCTCGATCGACCTGATGATGCGATGGGCGCAAAGGGCGGCGGAAGACCAGAAATTCGACGTCGCGCTCGATTTCCTCGATCAGGTGGTGACCTTGCAGCCCGATTATGCCGAAGGCTGGAACCGCCGCGCTACCGTGCATTTCCTGATGAAGAACTATGGAAAGTCGATGTCGGACATCGACCACACGCTGCGGCTCGAACCGCGCCATTTCGGCGCGCTGTCCGGTCTCGCGCAGATCATGGCCGAGACCGGCCACAAGCAGTCGGCGCTGGAAGCCTGGCAGAAGGTGCTCACCATCTATCCGATGATGCGCAGCGCCCAGGGCCAGGTCTCGACGCTGTCGGAAGACCTGGCCGGCGAGGGCATTTGAGGGGCAGCTCTTCGTCATCCTCGGGCTTGACCCAACGACCATGCCGTGACTTTCCGCGCCGCGACGGTGGTGCAGACCTCTGCTCCCCTGCAGCCGTCGCGCAAGGTGACGGCGTGGATGCCAGCGGCTTCGCGACGGAGCTTCGCTCCTGCTTCGTCCTGACGTTGACAGGCCGGCCAAGCTGAACATTTGCGATACTCCACCGAAGCGGGCAATAATTTGGGCTGGCAGCAGGCCGCCAGCTCGCCAAACTCGCCGTGCTCCTAAACTAAATCCACTCGCCCTCGTACTTTCCGCATGTATCTTATCTGCGTCGCGCTCCTCCTCCTCGTTGCCTTCCTCATCGCCCTTGCCGGCATTACCCGCGCCTGCGTCTGGCTGATCGAGCGTCGCAATCCGCCGATCGGCGCATTCGCCGACATCGATGGTGCCCGCATCCATTATGTCCACGTCCCCGCCGCCGGCGCCGGTCTGCCGCCTGTCGTCTTCATGCATGGCGCCAGTGCCAATCTCAAGGACCAGATGCTGCCGCTGAGGCCTCTGCTCGAGGGCCGCGCCGAGCTGCTGTTCCTCGACCGACCGGGCTTCGGCTGGTCCGAGCGCGGCGACAACGAAACGCTGGCGGCGCAGGCCGACACTGTCGCTGCGCTGATGGATCGGCTCGGCATCGCAAGGGCCATCATCGTCGGCCATTCCTTCGGCGGCGCGGTCACCACCGCCTTCGCGCGCCAGCATCCGCAAAAAACGCTCGGCCTCGTCTTCCTGGCGCCCGTCAGCCATCCGTGGCCGGGCGGCGCGACCGCCTGGTATCACAAATTGACGGCTGTTCCGGTGGTCGGCTGGCTTTTTTCGGAGACCATTGCTTCCCCCGCTGGCATGCTGCGGATCGGCAATGCCACGGCCTGCGTGTTTTCACCGAACAATGTGCCGAAGGGCTATATCGGCAAGGCTTCCATTCCGCTTGTTCTGAGGCCGCCTGCCTTCCGCGCCAACGCCCGCGATGTGGCCCAACTTTACGATTATGTGCGCGCTGCCTCGCCTGGCTACCGTGAGATCAAGGCGCCGACCTTGGTCATCTCCGGCGATCGCGACAAGGTGGTCTATGCCACGGTCCATTCCGTCGGCCTCGAACGCGACATTCCCGGCGCCGAGCTGGTCTGGGTCGCAAATCTCGGCCACAAGCCCGACTGGATCGCCCCCGACCTCGTCGTCGGCGCCATTGAAAAGACGGCCGGCGCGCCGGTCGACCTGCAGTCGATGGCGAGTGTTGTGGAAAGCCGGATCGCCGGCGACGCGCAAGGCGCTGACAGGTACCCGGAACTGAAGGTGCCGGACGCCGAGCTGGCGCCGGGCTAAGCTCGGGACCGGAAGGCTGTCGAGATTCAGATTAGGCCGAGCCGAGCAGAGCGGATTCCCAGAACCGGAGCGGACCGACTTAACCACATGAGGCCCGGAAGCGCAGGGAGGCGCGCTTCACAGGCCGGTCCCACCTGAATACGGGCATAGCTTAGTGCGTCTCTGATCCGACATAGGCGATGCGCAGCATGTTGGTCGAGCCGGGCGTCCTCAGCGGCACGCCCGCCGTGATGATGACGCGGTCGCCAGGCTTGCCGAAGCCTTCCTCGAGGGCAATGCGGCAGGCGCGGTCGACCATATCGTCGAGGTCGATAGCGTCCTCCGAGACCACGCAATGCGTACCCCACAGAAGCGAGAGCCGGCGCGCCGTGTTGACGATCGGCGACAGCGCCACGATCGGCACTTGCGGTCGTTCGCGCGCGGCGCGCAGACCAGTTGTTCCAGAGGCGGTGTAGGAAATGATCGCCGACAGTTTCAGCGTCTCCGCGATCTCGCGCGCAGCGAGCGAAATGGCGTCGGCCCCGGTCGCTTCCGGTTCCGAGCGCTGGGCGTTGATGATGCCGGCATAAGTCGGGTCGGCTTCGACCTTGGTGGCGATGCGGTTCATCATCGCGACCGCCTCGACCGGGTAGGCGCCGGCGGCGGATTCGGCCGAAAGCATGATCGCGTCCGCGCCTTCGAAGACGGCGATCGACACATCCGAGACCTCCGCGCGGGTCGGCACGGGTGCGGTGATCATCGATTCCAGCATCTGGGTCGCGATCACCACCGGTTTGCCGGCGCGGCGGGCGGCTCGCGTGATCTGCTTCTGGATGCCGGGCACGGCCTCGAGCGGCATCTCGACGCCGAGATCGCCGCGCGCGACCATCAGCGCGTCGGAGAGTTCGATGATCTCGGCCAGGCGCGCCACCGCCTGCGGCTTTTCGATCTTGGCCATGATGAGGGCCCGGCCGCGCGCGATCTTGCGCGCTTCGGCCAGATCCTCCGGCCGCTGCACGAACGACAGCGCCACCCAGTCGACGCTTGCCGCCAGCACCGCGTCGAGATCGGCGCGGTCCTTCTCGGTCAGCGCGCCGACCGGCAGATCGGTGTCGGGCAGGCTGACGCCCTTCTTGTCGGAGATGCCGGTGCCGGCGACCACCGTGCAGGCGATCGACTTGCCGTCGCTCTTGACCGCCTTGAGCTCCAGCTTGCCGTCATCGATCAAAAGACGGTGACCGGCCTCGACCGAGTTCAGGATTTCCGGATGCGGCAGGTAGACGCGCTTCGACGTGCCGGGTTCCGGACTGTCATCCAGCGTGAAGGTCTGGCCGACGGTCAGTGCTTCCTTGCCATTGGCGAACTTGCCGACCCTGAGCTTTGGCCCCTGAAGATCGGCGAGGATGCCGATCGGCCGCCCGACCGCCGCCTCGACGGCCCGGATGCGGCCGACAAGCGTGCGCATCAGCTCGTGGTCGGTATGGCTCATATTGATGCGGAAGACGTCGGCGCCTGCCTCGAAGAGCTTTCGCAGCATCTCCTCGGAGGAGGAAGCCGGACCGATGGTGGCGAGGATCTTGACCTTGCGGTTACGTCTCATTGATTGTTCGTTCCCGGAGCGGGGGCCGCTGGCGCGCCGCCCGTTGCGGGCTCGTCAGTCAGCTGGACCATCCAGCTTGCCTGCTCGCCCGTGTCATATTCCTGAAATCCGGCGCGCTGAAAGCCCCGGGCGACGCAATCATTCACGCCGGCAATCTTGAACTCTTTTTCGGCGACGCACATGTTGATCGGGCCGTCCCAACGCCCGCCGCGCTCGGCGTCTTCTGCATAAAGATAGTAAAACCTTGATGACAGCGGCCCCTCGATCAGCGTCTTGCAGGTCGACCCCTCGATGTGCCACCAGCCCTCTGTGATCCAGCCGGCCTTCGCCCGATAGCCGATGCCGACGCCGACCAGGTTCTGCGTCGCGTTGCAGACGCGGAAGTCGGCGCGCGCCGGCGAGATCGCGGCGAGCGCGCACAGGCCCGCGCCAAAGATCAGGAGCGGCAGGCTCAGGCGCTTGCGCAGCCTGCCGGCGCAACCCAATCCAAAACCCTTGGCGAACCACATCTGCATCGTCGAAGCACCTTTTCAGCAAACTCCGGGCGCATGTCAACGCGCCGTTTTATTCAATTCCAATCGATTTAGAAGGGTCCGGTGAACGATTTGGCGTCCCATCCGGGATTCTTTGCAGAAACCGTGGCCAAACAACGGCATTGCGCCTCAGTCCTCTTCGTGGAATGACGATACCACCCCGCCCGGACGCCAGCGAACAGACCGTTTTCAGCCGATGACCCGATCCACAGCTTTCGCGCCCTTCGACATCGTCGAGGGCGACCGCAAGAAGGGCATCGTGCTTCTGGCCGATCACGCCCGTCGCGACCTGCCGGAAGAGTATGGCAGCCTCGGCCTGCCGGCTGCCGAGTTCGAGCGCCACATCGCCTATGACATCGGCGTCGAGACGGTGACGCGCGAGTTGGCGGCGGCGCTCGATGCGCCGGCCGTGCTGGCCGGCTTCTCCCGCCTTCTGATCGACCCCAACCGGGGCGAGGACGACCCGACGCTGATCCGCCAGCTCTATGACGGTACCGTCGTGCCGGGAAACTATCCCATGGCCGCCGAGGAGCGGGAGAGACGGCTCGACCGCTTCTACCGCCCCTATCACGACGCGGTCGGGGCGATGATTTCCTCGGTGGCGCAGGCCTCCGGCAAAGCGCCGTTCATCTTCTCGGTGCATTCCTTCACCCCTCGCATGCAAGGCTTCATCCGCCCCTGGCATGTCGGCATCTTGTGGGACCGCGACGACCGCGTTGCGCGGCCGCTGATCGACATGCTGGCCGAAGACAAGGCGCTGATCGTCGGCGACAACGAGCCCTATGACGGCGCGCTGCGCGGCGACACCATGTTCCGCCATGCCATTGTCAACGGCTATGCCCATGCCCTGCTCGAGATCCGTCAGGACCTGATCGCCGACCGCGCTGGCGCTGTTCAATGGGCGGAGCGATTGGCTCCGATCGTTGACGCCGTCGACCGCCGTGCCGATATACACGAGGTGAAGATGTTCGGCTCGCGCACCGGGCCGGCCTAAAAAACGGCCGAGAGGCCGGGGACCACGAAATGACCGAACTCAGCGAAGAACGGAAACGCGATTTCGAGGCCGGCGCCTTCCGCCGGCTGGTCGAGCATCTGCGCGCACGCGGTGACGTCCAGAACATCGACCTGATGAACCTGGCCGGCTTCTGCCGCAACTGCCTGTCGAACTGGTATCGCGAGGCGGCCGAGGCCGACGGCATTGCGCTGACAAAGGACGAATCGCGCGAGATCATCTATGGCATGCCCTATGCCGAATGGCAGGCGCTCAACCAGACCGAAGCCTCCGAGGCCAAGAAGGCTGAGTTCGAGGCCAGGCGGCCGAAGGATCATTGAACGGTCCTATTTGGCTCGCCCCTGCTGCTTTGTCATCCCAGGGTCTGCGCGCGTCGCTTCGCTCCTGCTTCGCCCATGGATGGCGAAGGAGGCGTTTCGGCCAAATCTCCAAAGTAGAGCCCATTCCTCACAGGTCCGCGCCTCTTGGTCCAACGCTTCTGCCATAGCGCTTCTTGACTACAAATTGAATCGATCTAATTTGCCGCGCAAAGCATTCGGACTTCAAACCATGAGCGTGCAAACCACAAGGCAAGCCGCGACGCGCGGCCGCTGGGCCGTTGCCGGCATTTTCCTGGCCAATGGCTTTCTCACCGGCAGCTGGGCGCCGCAGATCCCGGTGTTTCTGACCCGGCTGGACATCTCGAAATTCACCCTCGGCCTGCTGATCCTGTTGTTTGGTGTCGGCGCGGTGATGGCGATGACCTGGTGCGGCCATCTCATTTCCAGGCACGGCTCGCGCCCCGTGCTGCGCTGGTTCGGCATCTGCGGCAGTTTCGGCCTGCTGGTCGTGGCACTTGCGCCCAACGTGCCGCTCGCGGCCCTCGCGATGCTCGTCTTCGGCGGCTCGATCGGCGGCATGGACGTCGCCATGAATTCCAACGCGGTGATCGTCGAACGACGGTTCTCCCGCGCCATCATGTCGTCCTCGCATGGCTTCTGGAGCCTCGGCGGCTTCGCCGGCGGCGCGCTTGGTGGCTATTCCATTCAGAACTACGGCTATCTCACGCATGCGATTGCGGTGACGGCGCTCGCCTTTTTGGTCATCGCCTTTGCTGTTCGCTACCTCATCGCCGACGACAGGCCGCAGGCCGCCGGGCATCAGAAATTTACGCTGCCGCGGCACACAATTGTCTATCTGGTCGGGTTGATGGCGCTGCTCACCATGGTCTCAGAGGGCGCCGTGCTCGACTGGGCCGCGCTCTACCTCCAGCAGGAGC
The DNA here is from genome assembly GCF_003997315.1 of Mesorhizobium sp. M1A.F.Ca.IN.020.04.1.1. Taxonomy (NCBI): domain Bacteria; kingdom Pseudomonadati; phylum Pseudomonadota; class Alphaproteobacteria; order Hyphomicrobiales; family Phyllobacteriaceae; genus Mesorhizobium; species Mesorhizobium sp. M1A.F.Ca.IN.020.04.1.1. The sequence goes on along the minus strand of NZ_RZSN01000031.1, from coordinate 19,271 downwards.
TCGGCGCCGACCTTGCGATTGCCGGCCTCGCCTATGCTGCCTTCTCCGGCGTCATGGCGCTCATGCGCTTTCTCGGCGACGGCGTGCGCAACCGCTTCGGCGCGGTGGCGACGCTGCGCGGCTCGGCGCTTGTCGCTGCCGCCGGCATGTTGGTGGCCGGCCTCTCCCCCTCGCCTTATCTTGCCATTGCCGCTTTCGCCTTCTGCGGTTTCGGCATCGCCAATATGGTGCCGATCCTGTTTTCGGCCGGCGGCAACCAGGAAGGCTTGTCTTCCGGCACCGGCATGAGCGTCGTCACCACGATGGGCTATTCAGGAATCCTGGTGGCGCCGTCGGCGATCGGCTTCGTCGCCGAGCATTCGAGCTTCGGCCCGATCTTCGTAGCGCTTTCCGGCCTGCTGGTCATCGTGCTGTTGATGGCGAACCTCGCTTACCGCGCCGAATTTGCCGCCGAGCCTGCGCCGGCGGAGTAGCGCTTCAGCTCTTCATGCAGGAAATCCGCGACGCGGCGGATGCGCATGCTGGTGCGCACGTCACGGTGCATTGCAAGCCACACCGGCAGCTCGGGCAAGGGAACCTCCGGCAACAGCTTCTCCAGTCGAGGATCGCGGCTAGCGAGCGGCTCCTGGCCGATGCCGATGCCATTGCCGGCCCGCACCGCCTCCCACAGCACGATCTGGTTGTCGGTCCTGAAGCGGAAGTTGCTGCGGCTGACCGGGATGCCAAACGCGGTGAGGCCGCGAACGATCTCATCGCTGCGGTCGAAACCGACCAAAGGATGGTCGACGAGATCGCTCGGCTTCTGCGGGCGTCCATGTCGGTCGAGATAGGATTTCGCAGCACATATGCAGAGCGCGATATCGGTGACCTTGCGCGCCATCAGCTCGTTCTGCGCCGGCCTGACCATGCGGATGGCGATGTCGGCGTCGCGCCGCAGCAGGTTCTCGACCTGGTTGGAAGCGACGATCTCGACCTCGATGCCCGGCTCTTCCTCGCCAAGGCGCGCCGTGATCTGCGGCAGCACGCAGGCCGCAACCACCTCCGAGGCAGCGATGCGCACCGTACCCTCGATCGCCTCGACCGAGCCCAGCGCAAGCAATGAGAATGCATTGGCCTGCTCGCTGACTGCCTTTCCGCGCTCGTAGAGTGCGCTGCCTGCCTCCGTCAGTTCGTAGCCGCGCCGCCCGCGCCGGAACAGCGTGACGCCGAGCGCCTGCTCCAGCTCGGCGATGTGGCGGCCGAGCGTCGGCTGGCTTGATGCGAGCTTGCGCGCGGCGGCCGAAAGGCTGCCGGTCTCGGCCACCACGACGAAGCTCTTGATCAGATTCCAGTCGAATTCATTCATTCGTTTTTGAATAACAGAGTGCCGATCTTAGTCAATTTCCATTCGACTTTGAAGACGTCAGATTAAGCGGGCAAACGCAAGCAACGGAGACGAACAATGACCAAGATCGCAATTCTGGGCGCCAATGGCCGGCTCGGACGCGTGGTTGCCAAGGCCTTCATCGACGCCGGTTTCGACGTCCGCGCCATCACCCGCACCGGCAAGGTGCCGGCCGAGCTCAAGGGCGCTATTGCCGTCGCCGGCGATGCTCTGGACCGCCAGTCGCTGATCCGCGCCACGCAAGGCGTCGACATCATCTTCAATGGCTTGAACCCGATCTATACCGACTGGGACAAATGCCTGCCGATGACCGAGAACGTCATGGCAGCCTGTCGGGCCAACGGCGCGCTGCATCTCTTCCCGGGCACTGTCTATAATTACGGCTCGCCGATGCCGCAGGTGATCACCGAGGAGACCCCGTGCCTTCCTACCACCGAGAAGGGCCGCATCCGTGTCGCCATGGAGGAGCTTTTCCGTCGCGAAGCCGATGCGGGCCGTGTGCGCACCATTCTGCTTAGGGCCGGCGACTTCTTCGGCGGCACCGGCAGCGGCGGCTGGTTCGACCTCGTCGTCGCCGCCAAGATGGAAAAGGGGGTCTACACCGCCGCCGGCCCGGCCAAGCTCGTGCACGAATGGGCCTATCTGCCCGACTTCGCGGTGGCTTTTGTCGCACTGGCGCGCAATCTCGATAAGCTCGGCTTTTACGAGGCCATCAATTTCCCCGGCCACGCCGTCACCGATCTCGACATCAAGGCCGCCGCCGAAAAGGCGCTCGGCCGCAAGCTGAAACTCACCTTCATGCCCTGGTGGGTGCTGCGCGCCGGCAGCCCGTTCGTAACCATGTGGCGCGAGATCGTCTCGATGTCCTACCTGCGGTTCGAGCCGCATCGGCTGGCGTCAGCGCGCCTGGAGAAGGTCATCGGCGAAATCCCGCACACCCCGCTGGCCCGAGCAGTGGCGGAAGCCATGCAAGACATCGGCATAGCCGTCGCGCCCATGCGTCAGGCCGCCTGAGCAAAGAACAACCTCAAGATGAAAACGGCCGGACTTCAAGGCCCGGCCGCAAATCGTCGTCGGTTCAGATCCTGCCCATCAAAAGCAGGATCAGCAACACTACCAGAATGACTCCCACAATCCCCGAAGGCCCATAGCCCCAAGACCGCGAGTGCGGCCATGCCGGCACGGCGCCGATTAGGATCAGGATCAGGATTATTACGAGAATTGTACCGATCGTCATTGAAAACCCTCGCCGTCTGGTTGAACTTCGAGGGAACAATGCAAAAAGCCGCCCGGTAGTTCCCGAGCGGCTTCCATGTACCTGAGTTGCGAAGTCGCCCTACTCGGCGGCTTTCGGGAAGGCGACCGCCGGCTCGGCATTGGCTTGCGCTACCGGCTCGCCTGTCGAGAGCTCGCCCTTGCCGCGGCGGAACAGGCGGCCGAACCAGCCACGCCGGGCGCCGGGCTTCACCTTGGCGCGGGTGAACACCATCAGCATCGAGGGCGTCACCACCAGCGTCAGCAAGGTGGCGAAGGACAGGCCGAAGACGATCGCCGACGACAGCGAAATCCACCACTGCGTCGATGGCGCGTTGATCGTCGTCTCGTGATGGAAGATTTCGAGACCGAGGCCGAAGGCGATCGGCAGCACGCCGAGGATCGCCGAGACCGCCGTTAACACCACGGGCCTGGCGCGTTCGCGGCAGGTCTGCAGCACGGCATCCATCTTGTCCCAGCCTTCCTCGCGCAGCCGGTCATAGGTGTCGATGAGCACGATGTTGTTGTTCACCACCACGCCGGCAAGCGCAATGACGCCGATGCCCGACATGACGATGCCGAAGGCCTCCCCTGTCAGAAGCAGCCCGAGGAACACGCCGATCGTCGCCATGACGACGCAGGAGAGAACAAGCCACACGCTGATGAACTTGTTGAACTGCGCGAGCAGCACCAGGAAGATCAGGAAGATCGCGGCGCCGAAAGCCTTGCTGAGGAAGGCGCTGGCTTCCGCGCTGTCCTCGTTGGAGCCAGCGAGCTTCCAGCGTATGCCGCTGCCGAGATCCATGTCGGCCACGGCCTTGGTGACTTCCGCCTGCACCGCTGCCACTTGCGCGCCGGCGCTGACATTGGCTTGCACCACCACGGTGCGCGCGCCATCGATGCGGTTGAGGACGCCGACTGTCGGCTCGGGCTTCCTGACCACGAAGTTCGAGATCGGGACCGAGCCTTGCGAGGTCTGCACCCTGAGCTCGTCGAGCGTCGAGAGCGTGCGCCGGCCTTCCGGCAGACGCAGGCGAATGTCGACGGCGTCGTCGGCGCCGGCCGGCCGGTACTCCGACAGCTTGAGACCGTTCGTCACCAGCTGCACCACAGTGCCTACCGAGGTCGGGCTGATGCCGTATTGCGCCGCCTTGGCGCGATCAACCTCAAGCGCCCAGTCGACGCCGGGCGGCGGCAGGCCGTCGGAAACATCGATCACGTTGGGGATCTTGGCGATGCGCGCGGCGACGGCGCGCGCCTTGTCGTCGAGCCCGGCCGGGTCGGCGGCCGAAAGCCTGATCTGGATCGGCTTGCCGGTCGGCGGGCCGGCCTCGGGCACGCGCACTTCGACATCGACCCCGGGAATGCCGGCCATGACGCCACGCAAATCATCGAGGATTTGGTTGGCGGATTTGCGCTCGCGCCAGTCGACGAATTCGTACTGGATCACCCCGACCACGTCTTCCGGGATGTCCTGGCCGCCGCCTTGCGTCTTGCCGACGCGCGTGTAGACCGATTTCACGCCCGGCCAGCCGAGCAGCCGGCTTTCCGCCGTCTTGGTTGCGGCGTCCATTTCGGCCAGCGAAAGGTTGCCGCGGGCATGCACATAGAGCAGGCCGTAATCCGGCTCGACGCTGGGGAAGAACTCGACGCCGGCGCCGTATTTCGAATAGGCGAAACCGACGCCGACCAGCAGGCCGACGGTGAGCAGGATGACGGTGATCGGGAAAAGCACCGCCTGCTTGACCAGCGCCATATACCAGCCGTCGCGATCGCTGTCCTCGTGATGCGCCGGCGCCTTGGCGAAGATGGCGCCGAGCGTCGGCGCGAAGACCAGCGCATAGAGCATCGAGGCCGACAGCGTCACGATCAGCGTGATCGGCATGTACTTCATGAAGTCGCCGATGATGCCGGGCCAGAAGAGCAGCGGCGAGAACGCGGCGATGCGCGTCATTGTCGCTGCGATGACCGGGCCGGCCATGCGCTTGGCGGCTAGCGCGAAGGCATCGGCCTTCGGCATGCCCTCGCTCATGCGCCGCTCCGCGAATTCGGTGACGATGATGGCATCGTCGACCAGCATGCCGACCGCCAGGATGAGGCTGAACAGCACGATCATGTTGATCGTGTAGCCCATCATCGCAAGCAGCAGGATGCCGATCAGGAAGGACGACGGAATGGCGAGGCCGATGAGCAGCGAGGCGCGTCCCGACAGCGCGTAGAGGATCACGATGAACACCAGGATGACGGCGATCATCACATGGTTCTGCAGGTCGCCCAAAAGCTGGTTGACGAAGACCGACTTGTCCTGCGTGTAGGTGACGTGCATGCCTTCCGGCATCGTCTTGATGAAGGTGTCCGACACCTCCCGGACATGGTTCAGCGTGTCGATCAGGTTGGCGCCGATGCGCTTCTTCACCTCGATGGCGATCGCCGGCTTGCCGTCGAGGCGGGTCACCGTCTCGGCGTCCTTGAAGGTGGAGCGGATGGTGGCGACGTCCTTGGCCTGCACCACGGCATTGGGCGTGGCGACGACCGGCAGTTTGGCGACGTCCTCGGGCGTCTCGATCAGCGACGGCACCTTGACCGCGTATTTGCCCTCGGAGCCTTCGAGATTGCCGGCCGCGACCAGGCTGTTGGAGGCGCCGACGCCCTGGATCACCTGATCGAGCTGGAGTCCGTAGGAGGAGAGCTTCACCGGATCGATGACGACTTCGACCAGATCGTCGCGCGCGCCCTGCAGCGAGCCTTCGAGCACGCCTGGCACCTCCTCGATGCGGTCGCGCAATTCGCGCGCCGCCGACGTCAGCACGCGCTCCGGCACGTCGCCGGAAAGCGTGACGACGAGAACCGGGAATTCCGAGACGTTGACTTCAGTGACGGTCGGCTCCTCCGCCGCCTGCGGCAGGTCGGCCTTGGCGTCCTGCACCTTGCTGCGGGTGTCCTGCAGCGCGGTGGCCAGGTTGGTCTGCGGTTGGAACTCGACCAGCACGTAGCCGCCGCCCTGGAAGGCGGCCGAGCGCATCTCCTTGAGCCCCTTCAGGCTCTTGAGCTTGCTTTCCATCGGCCTGAGCAGCAGCCGTTCGGAGTCCTCCGGCGATATGCCCTGGTAGATCAGGCTGACATACATCATCGGAATCGGAACGTCCGGCTCCGCTTCCTTCGGCGTCGACTGATAGGCGACCCAGCCCGCGACGAGCAGGAACATCAGCGCCGATATTGTGAGGCGGGCGTTGTGAATGGCGAGTCTGACGATGTCCATGACTTATGCCTGCTGTTTCCCTGGAAGCCGCGACATTGGCCAGCGGCGCCGGCCGAGCCGGCGCTGCGGCCGCGCTATTGCGTGCCGGCGGAGGCTTCGCTGATCAGCTTGTTGATGGTTGCCTGGTCGGCCTCGACCGGCTTCACCAGATCGCCTTCCTTCACCAGTTCCTGGCCGGCGACGATGATGCGCGCGTCCTGCGGGATGCCGCCAAGCACCAAGCCCTTCGGCGTGTCGTCGACGAGGTCGATCGGGAAGAACGCCACCTTGTCGTCCTTGCCGACGGCGCGGATGCCGAGGTCGCCCTTGTCGCCCAGCGTCACCACCGAGCGCGGCAGCATGACCGCATCGGTCGGCTGGGCGCTGAGCGTGATCTCGGCCGTCATGCCGGCGGGGATGGAGCCGTCGGCATTGGGGATCGCCACCTCGACACGGAAGGTGCGGGTCTGCGAGGAGGCGTCACGGCTGATGTAGCGCACCGTGCCGGTGACTTTCTGGTCGTTGACAAGGCGCACGTTGGCCTGGTCGCCGATCTTGATGTAGCGCAGGTCGCGCTCGCTGATCTCGCCGCGCGCGATCACCGGGTCGAGCTTGAGGATGGTGGCCACCTCGCCGCCCTGCATCACCGAGCTGCCGAGCTCGACCGGCACGCGGTCGATGACGCCGTCGAAGGGAGCCTTCACTTCGTTGCGGTCGAGTTCGGCCTGCGCCGTCTCCAGCATGGACTGCGCCGCCGTCAGGTTCGACCGAGCAGTGTCGAGCTGCAGCTTGGGCAGGTTGCCGGTCTTGGCCAGCCGCTCGGCTGCGTCGAGCTCGGCGTTGCGCTGCGCCAGCAACTGCCTGGCATTGTCGACATTCGAGAGCTTCTCCTCGGCGGCGAGCATCAGCACGAGGTCGCCGGTCTTGACGTGATCGCCCTGCTTGACCGGGAGCTTATCGATGACACCGGCGACGCGGACAGCAAGCACAGCGCGCTTGTCGGCTTCGGTCAGGCCCGAGATCCGTATCGCCCGCGCGAAGGTTTTGCGCGGCGGCGTCACCACCGCGACGGTGCGCAATGCTGCCTTCTGCTCGGCCTCCGCCGTCTTCGGCTTTTCGGCGCCGGACTGCGCGGCTTTGCCTGCTTCTCCGTCCTTCTGGTGATCGGCGGCGCTGCCCACGGACGAGAACTCGCCCGTTGCCATCCAGGCAGCGAATCCGATGAGCACAGCAATGGCTGCAAGCTTGTGAAACCTGATTTTCGGCATCGTCATTTTTTCCGTTGCAGGCTTGGGCAAGGTCGACGGTTTCGATCCCCGGGCGCGCGGCCGATATGGGGGCGCGCAGAGCCATCTTCAATTTGCCGTGATCGGCGAAGCGCGCTTCTACCGCAAAGCCGTTGCGCAAAACAGTCAGAAACTTTGATGGATTATTGCGCCGCCGAGCTCGGGGCGCTGGTTTTTTCCGCGTTTTACATGCTGGACTGCTTGGCTTTTCTCAATCGGGGCCGGCTTTTCAGCCGATCGGACACTCAATGGCAGCAGGCGTCAGTATGATGAAGAATTTTTTTGCGAAATGACATGTCGCATTGGCATGGGGCAATCAGAGGACGCGCCCAATCCGAAAATAAATCCGATCAGGTGATCAGGTTGAGCAAGCGGAACAGCCGCTCGAACGTCCGGCCATAAGGCGGCCTGAGCAGGGCACCGGCACCCAGCCTGGATTGGACGAAGATCGGTTTTTCCTTGGTGAAGGTGCGGAAGCCCCATTCGCCGTGATAGGCGCCCATGCCGCTTTCGCCGACGCCGCCGAATGGCTGCCGTTCCTGCACCAGATGCATCATGCAGTCGTTGATCGTCACGCCGCCGGCAACGGTTTCTTGCATGATCCTTTGGCGATTGGCGCTGTTTTTGCCGAACCAATAGAGGGCGAGCGGACGCTCGCCGCGGTTCACGTGATCGATCGCCTCATCGACCGTGCCGTATTCGAGGATCGGCAGCACCGGCCCGAAGATTTCCTCGCGCATCAGCCGCAAACTCTCGCCGGCGTTCCTGACCAGGACCGGCGCCATCTTGCGGTCGCTCACGCCAAGCCTTTCATTTGCCGGATTGACCTCGGTGACATCGGCGCCGCTTTCGCGCGCCTCGGCGACCATGTCGCTCAGGCGCCGCTGGTGCCGTTCGCTGACGATGGCCGTGTAGTCGGGATTGTCGCCCAGGCGCGGATAGAGCTGCGCCATCGCGCCGGCAAGTTTTGCGGCGATCGCCGCGCCTTGCCCTTGCGGGACCATCAGATAGTCTGGTGCGATGCAGGTCTGGCCGGCATTCAAGAGCTTGCCGTAGGCGACGCTCGCAACCGCAGCGTCGAGATCGCACGACGCATCGAAGATCGCCGGCGACTTGCCGCCAAGTTCGAGCGTCACCGGCGTCAGATTGGCGGCCGCGGCCAGCGCCACCTGCCGGCCGACCGCGGTGGAGCCGGTGAACAGGAGATGATCGAAAGGCATGGACACGAATGTCTTGCCGACTTCGGCATCGCCGACCACAACGCTTATCTCGTCGGAAGAAAAATGCTCTTCGACCAACCGGGCGAGCAGGTCCGAAAAGTTCGGCGTCAGCTCGGACGGCTTGAGCAGCACCCGGTTGCCGGCGGCTAGAGCGGCAGTTGCCGGCGCGATGGCAAGCTGGAACGGATAGTTCCAGGGCGAGACGATGCCGACGACCCCGAGCGGCTGCGGCAGAAGGCGGTTGCGCCCCGGCAGGAACGGCAGGCTGGTGGCGACGCGGCGCTCGCGCATCCAGCCGCGCAGATGCCGGATGGCGTGCTTGATGCCGGCGCGAACGACGAACAGTTCCGCAAGCCGTGTTTCCTGCGCCGCCCGTCCAGTGAAATCGCTGTCGATCGCCGTGCAGATCTCGGCTTCATGCTTTTCGGTCAGCGCCAGCAGCCGCTTCAGCCGATCCTTGCGCACTGCGAGGCCAGGAAAGGGGTCCTTCTCGAAGGCCCTGCACTGCGCCTCAAACTTGACCCCGAGAGAGTTCTGTCTGGTCTGCAGCATCGCTACCTCCCGTTTACGTCGAGGTAAACTACTCGCGCGACGGAGGTGAATCCAGCATATCGCCGGTTCCGCAAGGGAAACCTCAGCGCCTGCTGAAACGTGCGACAGGGTTGGGCAACTAGGCTCGCCGGCGCGCTGACTCTGGCTTGATGCGCGCGGCGAGGAATTCCTTGACCCGCCGGCCCGGGGCCGGGCCGCGCATCGGCTTGAAGCCGTCGTCGAGCTCGCCCGAGAGGTCGAGCGTCGCTCGGCTGCCGACCGCGTCGTAGTTCTCCTCCAGCCAGTCGCTGGCCGCACTGCGGCCAAGGTCGCGCAGATAGGCGAGGAAGGCCCATTCGGCGTTGACCTTGGACGAGGCCGACAGATCCTTGAAAGCCTCGTCGGCATCGATGCGGTGCATGCGGATGTCGCGGTATTCGCCATGCGGCAGCCGTCCCGCCGCGATCAGTTCCTTGACGAAGGCGATCGAGCGGAATTCGCGCAGCAGCCCGGCATTGAAGGTGATCTCGTCGATGCGGTTCTGGATCTCGTTGGCGCTCTTCGGCGTGCCTTCGCGCACCACCGGGTTGATCTGCACGAGCAGCACGTCCTCGGCCGCCGCAGTCTTGAAGAACGGATAGAGCGCCGGATTGCCGCCATAGCCGCCATCCCAATAGGGCACGCCCTTGATCTCGACGGCGCGGAACAATTGCGGCAGGCAGGCCGACGCCATCACCGTGTCGATGTCGATCTCGCCATCCGAGAAGACGCGCAGCTGCCCGGTCTCGACATTGGTCGCCGAAATGAAGAGCTCCATCGACTTGCAGGCGTGCACGTTGCCGAAGTCGATCTCCTTCTCGACCACATCGCGCAGCGGGTTGAGGCCGAGCGGATTGGCGACGTAAGGCGAGAAGACCCGCGACATGGTGTCGAAGAAGAAATAGCCGGGCGTGTTCTCGATCGACCAGTTCCCCCAGACCACGTCCCACGGCATGCGTTGCACCGGGCTGAACCGCCCCTTCGAGGCCACAGCACGCCAGAAATCATCGAGCTTTGTGCGCGCGCCCTCGACGCCGCCGCGCACGAAGCCGTCGGCCAGCGCCACCGCATTCATCGCGCCGGCGCTGGTGCCGGACACGGCAGCGATCTCAAGCCGCCCGTCTTCGAGCAGACGATCGAGCACGCCCCAGGAGAAGGCGCCGTGCGAACCGCCGCCCTGAAGCGCGATGTTGATCTTCTTCTTGTCCCCCGCCTTGCCGTTCTTCGCCATGGCGTTCCTTGTCTCGATGTGCCGGCCTGCCCCTGCGTCATTGGAGCGGGACCGCTGCCGTCAGCCTATGTTGCAGCGCAGCATATAAGGACGGACCAAGGCAAGAACACGAGCACACAAGCGTGATCGGGTGAAATTTCGCTCATGAAAAAACTGTCCGCTGCCGGACGCGGAGTATTGCATTGGGGTTTGCTCGCGGCGTCAGGCGACGAGATCGGGCGCCGGCCCGACATAGCGCGACTGCGGCCGGATCAGGCGTCCGGTCGCCTGCTGCTCGCGCGCATGCGCAATCCAGCCGGCGACGCGGCCGGCGGCAAAGACGTTGGAGAACGCCTCCTTCGGGAAGCCCGCGGCTTCGAGCAGGAGCGCGGTATAGAATTCGACATTGGTCTGGATCGAGCGTTGCGGCTTGGCGACCCTGAGCACGTCGAGTGCCGCCTGTTCCACCGTCTCGGCGAAGGCCAGCCGGCTGCCGGTCTCATAACGTGTGCCTAGCCGCCGCACGACGGCTTTCAGCACGTCGGCACGTGGGTCGCGCACGCGGTAGATGCGATGGCCGAAGCCCATGATGCGCTCGCCGCGCGCGATCTCGTTTCGCAGCCAGGCGGCCGCGTCGCCGCTCGCCTCGATCGCGTCGAGCATCTCGATCACCGGCCCCGGCGCGCCGCCATGCAGCGGGCCTTTGAGCGCGCCGAGCCCGGCCAGGATCGCCGAGGTCAAGCCCGCCTGCGTCGACGCCACCACCCGCGTTGCGAAGGTCGAGGCATTGAGCCCATGGTCGCAGACCGTCACCAGATACCTATCGAGCGCCTTGGCAAGCGCCGGCGAGGCCGTACCGGAGAGCATTCGCAACATGTCCTTCGCATGATCGGCGCGTGCGTCCGGAGGCAGAGGCTTCTCGCCGCGTCCGAGCCGCAGCAGGGCCGGCGTTAGCACCGCCGGCGCCGCAATCAGCCGGAGCGCGTCGGCGAGCGACTCGCCGTCAGGCAGAAGGGCGATGCCGCCGCGCATGCCGCTGTAGACATCGAGCGCTGGAAGTTCAGCGAGCATCGGCTGCAGCCGTTCGAAAACCTCGACACGCGCGCTGCCGATCGCCTTCTCCAGCTCGCTGTCGCCGGGAAGCTCGTCGAAGAACCCGTCGAACAACAGGCGGACCACCTGGCCGTAGCGCCAGTGCCCGGCGAGTTCCGTCAACGAATGGCCTCGGATGGTGAGATGGCCGCCCGCGCCGTCGACATCGGAAAGAACCGTCTCCGCCGCCACAACATCATCGAGCCCATTTGCCATGACTGTCTCCTTGACCCTTTGTGCACTGCAGTTAATGCTCTACAATCAACGCATCAATCTTGATCAACTGAATCAATATGAGGCGGTGCGGACTTGTCCGAATGGCTGACGCGGGAGGAAGCGCTGGCGCGGCTCAAGGTCCGGCCGCAGACGCTTTACGCCTATGTCAGCCGCGGCCGCATCGGCATGCGGCCCGACGGGGCCGATCCGCGCCGCAGCCAGTATCGAGCCGACGACATAGCCGCGCTCGCCACCCGCCGGGCGCGCGGGCGCAGCCCCCAGGCGATCGCCGAAAGCGCCATCGCCTGGGGCGAGCCAGCGATCACCACTGCCATCTCGACCGTGCTGCACGGCCGCCTCGTTTATCGCGGCAAGGATGCCGTTGCGCTTGCCGCGACAGCGACGCTGGAGGAGGCAGCAAGCCTGCTTTGGGCATCCGGCGCCGCGATATCCTTCGCATCGCTGACGCCTTCGATCGTTCGCGAGAGCGGCACCCCGACGGCCTTTGCAAGATTGTCGGCGCTTGCCGCGGCTGGCCGGCCTTCGCTCGGCCGCAGGCCGGGCATGCTGCAGCAGGATGGCGCCAGCGCCACCAGCGTGCTCGCGACGTCACTCGGTGCAAGCCCGGGGGCGGAGCCGGTGCATGAAAGGCTGGCGCGCGGCTGGTCGGTCGACGCTGCCGGTGCCGATCTCATCCGCAAGGCGCTGGTGCTTTTGGCCGATCACGAGCTCAACGCCTCGACCTTCGCCGCACGCGTCGCCGCTTCGACCGGCGCGCCGATCGCGGCCTGCCTGCTTGCCGGGCTTGCCACCCTTACCGGCCCGCGTCATGGCGGCGCCGGCGCCGCGGCCATCGCGCTGGTCGAGGATGCCGAGCGGCTCGGGCCGGACGAGACGATCGCGCGCTGGCTGGCCCACGACCGGCCGCTGCCCGGCTTCGGCCATCAGCTCTATCCCGAAGGCGATCCGCGCGCCGAGGCTCTGCTGCCCGACCTCGACATCGCTGACGATCTGCTTCATCTGCGCGACGCCGTCCTTGCCGCGACCGGCATGCGCCCGAATGTCGACTTCGCGCTGGCCGCGCTGACGCGCAGCCTCAATCTCCCCGCCGACGCGCCCTTTCGCCTGTTCGCGCTCGGTCGCAGCATCGGCTGGACGGCGCATGCCATCGAGCAGGTGACGAGCAACAGGCCGATCAGGCCGCGAGCCCGCTATGACGGCCCTGCAGGAACACCTGACGGCTAGCCATCACGACATGGTGTCGAGCTTGCGCTGCATGGCGGCGATCTGCGCCTTCAATTCCTGCAGGTCGTCGGATTTCTCGTCCTTCTTCGGCGGCTCGGCGGGCGCAGCGGAATTGGGGCCGCCGGACGGGAACGGCGTGAACATGCGCATCGCGTTCTGGAACATCTCGACGTTGCGCCGCGTCTGTTCCTCCAGCGCCTTCATCGGCGTCTTCATCATGTCGATCGGCGTCTTGCCGAAGGCGCCCTTCAGCTGCTCGCGGAAACGCTCCTGCTCCTTGGAGAAGGCGATCATCGACTGTTCGAGGAAGCTCGGCACGATCATCTGCATCTGGTCGCCGTAGAAGGAGATCAGCTGGCGCAGAAACGGGATCGGCAGCATGTTCTGCCCGTCCTTGTTCTCCAGCTCGAAGATGATCTGGGTCAGCACCGGATGCGTGATGTCGTCGCCGGTCTTGGCGTCCTGCACGGTGAATTCTTCGCCCTTCTTGACCATCTCGGCCAGATCTTCGAGCGTCACATAGGTGCTGGTGCCGGTGTTGTAGAGCCGGCGGTTGGCGTACTTCTTGATGACGATCGGGTCGTCTTTTGCGGCCATCCGTATCCTCCCCAGGATACCGGCGCGTTCACAGTAAGCGGCCGGTAACGATTGCGCCATTTGTCGAGGATATGCGCAAAAGCGTCACAATTCCAAGCGGTTTGTGCAGTGCGGCATCAATTAATGCCGAAAGGCGGGCCAAATTGTGCTGCAGCGCGATGGCCGCGCCGTCACGATAAGCGCTCGACTTGCTTGTCGCGCATGGCGGCCATGCCGATTTCCGGTTTGACTCAGGTGCTTGAACGGGCAAGAAAGTCTCCAAGGATAGCCTAACGACACCTCGAAGCCTGGAGAAGAAAATGTCCGCTTCCAATTCAATCGTCGTCGCCAGCGCAGCCCGCACAGCAGTCGGCTCGTTCAACGGCAGTTTCGCCACCACGCCCGCGCACGAGCTCGGCGCGGTCGTCATCAAGGAATTGCTCGCGCGTGCCAAGGTCGACCCGGCGGAGGTGGACGAAGTCATCCTCGGTCAGGTGCTGACCGCCGCTCAGGGCCAGAACCCGGCCCGCCAGGCTTCCATCAATGCCGGTCTGCCCAAGGAGACGACTGCTTGGGGCCTCAACCAGGTTTGCGGCTCGGGCTTGAGGGCCATTGCGCTCGGCATGCAGCAGATCGCCACCGGCGACGCCAAGGTGATCGTCGCCGGCGGCCAGGAATCGATGTCGCTGTCGCCGCACGCCCAGCACCTGCGCGCCGGCGTCAAGATGGGCGACTACAAGATGATCGATACCATGATCAAGGACGGCCTATGGGATGCCTTCAACGGCTACCATATGGGCAACACCGCCGAGAACGTCGCTCGTCAGTTCCAGATCACCCGCGAAGTCCAGGACGAGTTCGCGCTGGCCTCGCAAAACAAGGCCGAGGCGGCGCAGAAGGCCGGTAAGTTCAAGGACGAGATCGTCGCCGTCACCATCAAGGGCAAGAAGGGCGACACCATCGTCGACCAGGACGAATACATCCGCCACGGCGCTACGCTGGATGCCATGACCAAGCTGAAGCCGGCCTTCGACAAGGACGGCACCGTCACCGCCGCCAATGCTTCGGGCATCAATGACGGAGCCGCCGGCGCGCTGCTGATGAGCGAGGCCGAGGCTGCCAGGCGCGGCATCACCCCACTGGTCCGCATCGCCTCCTGGGCGACCGCCGGCGTCGATCCGGCGATCATGGGCACCGGCCCGATCCCGGCCTCGAAGCGGGCGCTGGAGAAGGCCGGCTGGTCGGCCAAGGACCTCGATCTCGTTGAGGCCAACGAGGCCTTCGCCGCGCAGGCCTGCGCCGTCAACAAGGGCATGGGCTGGGATCCCTCGATCGTCAACGTCAATGGCGGCGCCATCGCCATCGGCCATCCGATCGGCGCCTCGGGCGCCCGCGTGTTCAACACGCTGGTCTACGAGATGCGCCGCCGCGGCGCAAAGAAGGGCCTCGCGACGCTTTGCATCGGCGGCGGCATGGGCGTTGCGATGTGTGTGGAAGCCTTGAACTGAGCGAATGGCGAACTGAGCGAATAGCGAATGAGGAGTAGCGAATAGGGGGAAATGGCGTTGCACGACGGGCTATCGATCCCTACTCGCTATTCGTCACTCCCTATTCGCTCTTCCGACCAAAGGGAGGAAATGCATGAGCAAGGTAGCAATCGTCACGGGCGGATCGCGCGGCATCGGTGCGGCGATATCGGTGGCCCTGAAGAATGCCGGCTATTCGGTCGCCGCGAACTATGCCGGCAATGACGAGGCGGCCCAGAAATTCAAGGCCGAGACCGGCATCCCCGTCTACAAATGGTCGGTCGCCGATTATGACGCTTGCGCCGCCGGCATCGCCCAAGTCGAGGCTGATCTCGGTCCGGTCTCGGTGCTGGTCAACAATGCCGGCATCACCCGCGACACCATGTTCCACAAGATGACCCGCGAGCAGTGGAAGGAGGTCATCGACACCAACCTTTCCGGCGTCTTCAACATGACGCATCCGCTATGGAACGGCATGCGCGATAGGAAGTTCGGCCGCGTCATCACCATCTCCTCGATCAACGGCCAGAAAGGCCAGATGGGCCAGGTCAATTATTCGGCCTCGAAAGCCGGCGACATCGGCTTCACCAAGGCGCTTGCCCAGGAAGGCGCCCGCGCCGGCATCACCGTCAACGTTGTTTGCCCCGGCTACATCGCCACCGACATGGTCATGGCCGTGCCGGAAAAAGTGCGGGAATCGATCATCGCTCAGATCCCGGTCGGCCGTCTCGGCGAGCCGGAGGAGATTGCGCGCTGCGTCGTCTTCCTCGCCTCGGAAGACGCAGGCTTCATCACCGGCTCGACGATAAGCGCCAATGGCGGCCAGTATTTCGCCTGAGATCTTATTCGGCTGAACTCTTCTGACACCGATGGCAGGCGGCCCGCCGCAAACGGGCCGCCTGTTTTTGTCTGCGCTCCGGCGGCACCGGGTGGGCATGCCTCAATTTGGCACGCAATACTTAACGGCCTCCCCGCGCCCTGTGGAAACCCGGTTCACATGCTGTGAATTTTTCGGTGCACAAGCTTTGGACAACACCATATCTAGGGGTGAACAAACCGGGAATTTTTGCAGATCGCTGATTCGTCGCCGATTCGTTCCGGCTTTGGCCAAAAGGTTAACGGGCCACGCCGGAAACAGCGCGAAAAAGATTAACGACGATTAGGAAAGATCAACCATTTCATAATGTTCGCGGCCGCGCTCGAGTCCGTCGCGGTCGCTCCCCCGCAAAGGTTAACGACGCTCCGGAACCAGCGCGAGCCAAGCACGAAACGGGCCAGTTCACAGATTCAGCATGTGGTGAGACTCATGGCCAAAAAATCCACATATAGCCGTGAACAAAACCTGAATCAGAGTGAGTCAGTGATTCGTCGCCGATTCGTTCCAGACTCGTTCCAACGGTTAATCGACCGCGGATTTTGACCTTGCCTGTCGTCGCGCCATCTGTTGATGAGAACATTCCGCTTTCGCTTCGCGTCTGAAATCCCTATGTGTGCCCTGTCACACGCGGCGGCACCGCCGCGTCCCCGACAACGAGCGGCAGAAAGCCTCATTTCCGAGCCGATGAATATCCAGCCGAAACCCTCCCAGCCGCTGATCCTTTCCGGCCGCGACGTGACGGCCGTGCTCGGCCCCACCAACACCGGCAAGACCCATCTCGCCATCGAGCGCATGGTGGCGCACGACACCGGCATCATCGGTCTGCCGCTGAGGCTCCTTGCCCGCGAGGTCTATACACGCGTCTGCGAGAAGGTCGGCGCCAGCAAGGTGGCGCTGATCACCGGCGAAGAGAAGATCGTGCCGGCGAGCGCGAGATATTCCGTCTGCACCGTGGAGGCGATGCCGCGAGAGACCGATGCCGCCTTCGTCGCCATCGACGAGGTGCAGCTCGCCGGCGACCTCGAACGCGGCCACATCTTCACCGACCGCATCTTGCATCTGCGCGGCCGCCAGGAGACGCTGCTTCTGGGCGCCGCCACCATGCACGGCATCCTGCAACGCCTGCTGAAGGGCGTCTCGGTGGTGACGCGGCCGCGGCTGTCGCATCTTGCCTATGCCGGCTCGAAGAAGCTCACCCGCCTGCCGCGGCGCACGGCGATCGTCGCCTTCTCCGCCGACGAGGTCTATGCCATCGCCGAATTGATCCGCCGCCAGCAGGGCGGTGCTGCCGTCGTTCTCGGCGCGCTCAGTCCCCGCACCCGCAATGCCCAGGTGGAGATCTTCCAGTCGGGCGACGTCGACTATCTGGTCGCCACCGATGCCATCGGCATGGGCCTGAACCTCGACCTCGAGCACGTCGCCTTCGCCCAGAACCGCAAGTTCGACGGCTACCAATACCGCAACCTGACCGCCGCCGAGCTAGGCCAGATCGCGGGGCGTGCCGGCCGACACC
Organism: Mesorhizobium sp. M1A.F.Ca.IN.020.04.1.1; assembly: GCF_003997315.1. Classification (NCBI taxonomy): domain Bacteria; kingdom Pseudomonadati; phylum Pseudomonadota; class Alphaproteobacteria; order Hyphomicrobiales; family Phyllobacteriaceae; genus Mesorhizobium; species Mesorhizobium sp. M1A.F.Ca.IN.020.04.1.1. The sequence goes on along the minus strand of NZ_RZSN01000031.1, from coordinate 2,064 downwards.
TGCGCGACGGCACCTTCGGCGTTACCGGCCAGGTCGATCCGTTCGACGAGGATCTGGTCAAGAAGATCGAGGGGCACGATTTCGACCCGGTGAAGGTGCTGCAGTGGCGCACCGCCGATTTCGATTTTGCCAGCCTCGATGCCCTGAAACGCTCGATCGAGACCAACGCGCCGGTCGAAGGGCTGACCCGGGCATTGCCGGCGGTCGACGCCCAGGCGCTGGAACATTTGTCGCGCGACGCGGACATCAGGACGCTAGCCACCGGCAGGGAGCGCGTGGCGCTGCTGTGGGAAGCCTGCGCGCTGCCGGACTACCGCAAGATCGCGCCCGCCCAGCATGCCGACCTCATCGCCTCGATCTATATGGACCTTGCACGCCATGGCCATGTCGATGAGAATTACATGGCCGAGCAGGTGCGGCGGGCCGACACCACGGATGGTGATATCGACACGCTGTCGCACCGGATCGCCCAGATCCGCACCTGGACCTTCGTCTCCAACCGACCGGGTTGGCTGGCCGATCAGCTACACTGGCAGGAAAAGACGCGCGAAATCGAAGACAGATTGTCGGATGCGCTGCATGAGCGGTTGACGAAACGCTTCGTAGACCGCAGGACTTCCGTCCTCATGCGGCGCCTTAGAGAAAATACCATGCCTGAAGCTGAAATCAGCCCAACCGGAACCGTGCTCGTCGAAAGCCATCACGTCGGCGAGCTGCAGGGATTCCGCTTCACCGCCGACCAGAGCGCCGGCGGCGAGGACGCCAAGGCGGTGCGCACCGCTGCCCAGAAGGCGCTCGCGGCTGAGTTCGAGGCGCGCGCCGAGCGCTTCGCCGCCTGCGCCAATGGCGATCTGGCATTGGGCTCGGACGGTGTCCTGCGCTGGATCGGCGCGCCGATCGGCACCCTGGTCGCCGGCGACGAGGCCTTGAAGCCGCGCCTTGTGCTGCTTGCCGACGAGCAGCTCACCGGCCCTGCCCGCGACAAGGTCGCGGCGCGTGCCGAGCGTTTCGTCAATTTCCAGATCGAGTCGCTCTTGAAGCCGCTGGTCGATTTGAAGAACGCCGAGCAGCTCACCGGCATCGCGCGCGGCATCGCCTTCCAGCTCGTCGAGCATTTCGGTCTCATCAACCGCCGCGACATCGCCGAGGAAATGAAGTCGCTCGACCAGGAAGGCCGGGCGGCCCTGCGGCGCCTTGGCGTGCGCTTCGGTGCCTACCACGTCTTCGTGCCGGCGCTGATCAAGCCGGCGCCGGCCGGGCTGGTGACGCTGCTCTGGGCGCTTAAGAGCGACGGCAAGGACAAGCCAGGCTTCGGCGACGTGGTGCATGCGCTGGCATCGGGCCGCACCTCGGTGGTCATCGATCCTGCTTTCGACAAGACGTTTTACAAGCTCGCCGGCTATCGCAATCTCGGCCGCCGCGCCGTGCGCGTCGATATCCTAGAGCGGCTGGCCGATCTCATTCGCCCCGCGACCAACTGGAAGCCCGGCCTCGGCCAGCGACCCGACGGCGCCTATGACGGCCACGCCTTCATGGTGACGCCGCCGATGATGTCGATCCTCGGCGCCACCGCCGACGACATGGAAGAGATCCTAAAAGGCCTTGGCTATCGCGCCGAACCGAAGCCGGCGGCGGAGGTGAAGGCCAAGCTCGACGCGCTGGACAATGCCGCCCGCGAGGCCGCGGCTGCGAAGCTTGCGGCGGAAGAGGCTGCGCGTGCTGCACAGGCGGCAGAGGCGCACGCCGTGGCAACAGACACGGTTGCAGAGACAACGATCGAGGGATCCGAGCCGGCTGCCGCTGTAGTTCCTGCCGAAGCCATCGCGGAAGCCGCGACGGAGCCTGACGCGAAAGATCCGGCGGAAGCTTCGGCTGCGGTCGCGGAAGAGACTCCGCCTGTGGAGACCGCTGCAGCGGTGGACGCTGCAGCAGCGTTTGGGTCGGATGAAAGCGCCGACGCCTCCACCTCGATGGGGGAGGTCGCGGCGGGAAGCGACGCGGGTGGGGCTGACGGTGCCGACGATGCAGACGGCACCAACACCGCCGACGCCGGCGCTCCCCACG
>NZ_RZSN01000320.1:0-2910 GCF_003997315.1 Mesorhizobium sp. M1A.F.Ca.IN.020.04.1.1 | reverse complement strand
TGCTTCAACAAGCTCAAGCATTTCAGACGCTTCGCCACACGCTTCGATCGTCGCGCCGGCCACTTCCTCGCCTTCATCCATCTCGCCGCAGCTATGTTATGGATGCGCTGAATGTCGATTCAGCCTAATATATCCACGCCGACGGCGAAGAACCGAACGAACGGGCGTAAGCACGGCTAAGCTGTATCAGCGATACGATCCGGGCACCCTGGGACGAGCCGTTTGCCGGGGCAAAGTCTTAGAAATTTTCGCTACAAAGGCGGCGCAAAGTGCGCATCTGCCCTCTCGCTGAACGGGGTAAGAGGCCCGGCCTGATACGCCCAAGTCCCGCTGACTTCCCCGCCCAGGCCGGGTCGCCCCAGCTCCACTTGAAGGCGAGCTACGTGGCCTCGTCAGTCACCCAACCCATGGACTTTCGGGCGCCGGTCTCCAACGGCCCGGCCAGTCATCTTGGTAGCTGCGGCCTCCGGTCTGTCCTCGCTCGCGACCTTGTGAGAGGTCGCGTCTTCACCGGACATAGTTCAAACCCTACGGCTATCATTGCTTCCCGACCTTAGAGGGGGATCTTCTCGCGCCTTTTTCGCGCGAATAACTGCACTGTCTGAGCGCGGCCATAAACGCCTCGGCTGCCAGGTCGCATTTGCGCTTGGACGGACCGTTGCTCTGGATCACAATTTCGGCCTGCCTGGTTGTCAGGCCGTGCTTTGCCGCAAACTCGTCTATGTCGGCTCCCGTCCAGCACGACCGCTTCAAACTTGCATTTTATCTCCTGGTCCCGAAATCGTGAGGAGCCAACGCGGGACCGTCGATAACGTTTCAGATCAACGTCGAGAGCCCTCAACTCGGCTGGTCGCCAGAGGCGCCTTCTCGTCGACGGCTTATGGAGCGTCACCACGCTCTCGTACTCTTTCCGTTCTGGCCTCTGAATGGCGGGCAACTTACATAGCCAGGGCTATGGCCTCGGCTGGAACGCTGCCGCGCTCGCGAGCCTGGAGACTATAGAACGGCCCGGCAGCCATCTTGCTTCGGGGAAGCGGTGACGCACCGCCGAGGTGGTCCGGGAGTGGGTAGCCAAAACCCCGGACAGCGTTAACCTCGCCGGCTCTATCAAATGATGCAGCGGGGCGAAGGTTTCCGGGTTGGGACCAAAAGCGTCAGTTCCTCGGACCTCGGTCGCATCGGGGAACATTCCACTAGCCGGCAGGTTCGGTTTTGCGGCGCGACGCTTTGCAGACTCCCGCGCCGTTGGGAGTCCCGCTCGCCACCCCTCAAGGCGGGCGGGCTCTTGTTTGCCAGCGGAGCATAGGGCAATGAAAGACGGCGACGGCAAGCCGGATGGCTCGCACACCGACAAGAACATCCACCTTTTGGCCGCGAGGTTGGCGAAGAGACGAGCCTATCCGAGGAGGAGGCGCGGGACCTGATCAAGTTGATCGGCACAGATTGGAGTGCGCTGGTGCGAGAAGCGAAATTCCTCAAGGGCCGACATTGAGCACGCGCGGCACGAACTTCCTGCATCAATGGCTCGCCAACAACCAGGCCGGCATGGTCAGCGCGGACGTCCTGTCGATTGCCGAGGTCATCCAGCAACCTTTTGCCGACGCGAAGTCGCTTGGCATCAGCAGCACTGAACTCGAGGAAGACACCGGCAGCATCTATCAAGAAAACAAAAAGGGCGACATGTCTGCCGCCCTCGACGCCATCGTCCACCACGAAGGCGGGGCACCGGAATAGCTAGGCCGCGCCGAAATGCCCGCCGCTTACGCTCATTAGCTGCGACGGGCTTTTTCATGGGAACCAAATTGGTCAGGTCGCGTTGCGGGCCACTGGGGACTTTTTCCTATGGCCGAAACCGAGCAAGAGCTTAGCGACCGCGCGCGGGCACACAAGCAATTGATCGTGCAGTTCCTAACCCGGGAAACTGGGATCACCGAAGCTCAAGCGCGCGATCTCATAGACATGATCGGCAATGCCCCGGCTTCGCTCCTTCGCGAGGCGCGGTTGCTGAAAAAGCTGTAGCGCGATCCAACAGAGGAGCACTGCGAAGGCCGGTTAACAGATGCCCGTCACCTCCTGGCAGAAATGGCGGGCATCCGTCACTACTTTCTGGCTGTCGACGATGAAGGGACCTCATGCTCGCCGGCAACGACCAAACTGAGCAATGGGCGGTTTGTTTCAGCATAGGAACCAAAGCGCTTCTCCGTGCGACTTCGGTCGTATCGGGCGAACGGAACATTCCATCAACCATCCCGTTCTGTGTCGCGGCGTGTGTCCCCGGCCAAGGTTCACCGCGCCGCGTGGGGGCATTTCCCCCGGAGCCCGTTCGACCCCCCTCAGGCGAGCGGGCTCTTGCTTGTCAGTGCAGGAACGCCGCGTGCGGTATACCATCACCGTCAATGGCTCGTGCCGATGACATCCGCATGGTGCGCGGGCATGTTAGCCTGGGTAGACGACACATCGCCCAGCAGCGGGAGCACATAGCCCAATTGGAACGGCTCGAATCGCCCATCGCCAAGGCGCTTGAATTCCTCGAACTTCTCGAAAGCACGCAGGAGCTTCACGAACTGCATCTACGCGGCTGCTGGCAAAGGCTGCTGGACGAGAGCCTATCAAACGATGCAGCGAGGCGCAGGTTTGGATACAGGAAGACGCAAGCTTACGGTTAGGCTTTCCTATCCATCGTGGCAATCGGCGCCGCCTCGTCCTGTCACCCCGTTCTGGAAGGCTGCGATCAACAGGCTACCCAGCCATTCCCTTTCGGCGGCGTCGGCACTTGCGGGTAATAGCTTCTGGAGCACTCTTTCAAGCATCGCCATGTCGTCGGGTTCGAGATACTGTTTGGCTGAGAACGCATCGGGCACCCCAGCAGGAACCTCTGCGGCCCGGCCCGCTTAACCTAGGTGACACAGG
>NZ_RZSN01000319.1:0-2961 GCF_003997315.1 Mesorhizobium sp. M1A.F.Ca.IN.020.04.1.1 | reverse complement strand
TCCCTGCGGCCGGCGATCGGCCGAAGCGCTTGATGGCTTCCTGGCGGCTTCGAGGCCCGTGCAGTGCACGTTCGTGACCTGGGATCGCTATCACCGCTTCGTCGGCTACTGCCGGCGTGCCGACGGCGTCAGCGTGTCGGCGTGGATGGTCGAGCATGGCCAGGCACTCGATTGGCCGCGCTACAGCCAGGGCTCCTACGCACCGCAGCAGGCGAAGGCGCAGGCGGCGAAGATCGGCATGTGGAGTGGGAAGTTTGAGGCGCCGTGGGACTGGCGCGCGGCGCACGCGGAAAGCTCGGCGCCGTCGAGCCAGCCGCTCGGCATCATCAATCGTCGGCTGGTCGCGCAGAGCGGCTATTCGTGCGAGCCGCGACGATACTGCTCGCAGATTAGTTCGTGCGACGAAGCCCAATGGTATCTGCACAACTGCTCATGGGGCCGGAAGCTGGATCGGGACGGCGACGGCGTGGCCTGCGAGACGCTTTGTTGATGCACCTCTGCCTCTACGTCCTGGCGCGCTGGCCGTAGAGGACTTTGACGCACTTGCATCAACCTTCAGGTTGCGTAATGGTGCGATCGGCTTGGGGGAGAATCATTCATGCGCAATCGGTTATTGTTGGCCGCCTTGGCGGCGATCGCCGGCTGTCAGTCCGACCCAGCTGCAATCGTCTATAAGCCCGGCGTCGACTTGAACTCGACGGTGGCGGCGATCGATCAGTGCAAAATCGCATCTTTCAAAGATATTCCGCAGTCCATCGCCACAGACTATCACCCGGGCTACAGCAACCCCGGGACCGTTCAGTGCAACACCATCGGGACAGTGGTCTCCTGCAATACTATCGGTGCCGTGAACATCCCAGGGTCGACCACCACCTATGACGTGAACCAAGGCCTTCGCGATCGCTACGTCACCAGATGCCTTGAAGCGAAGGGGTTTGGCGTAAAAGCGGATGGTCGTTTGTGCGCCACACAGTCCGAAATTGCGCAGGCAATGAAGGACCGAGCTAATGGCCAGTTCCCGAAGTGTGCAATTCGCGCTGGCTAGATAGCATGGCACTGCGGCGCCGGGTACAACAGTACGGCAAGTGGTTCTTCGTTGCCGCTGGGCTAGCCCTAGCTCTTCAAGCGAGTGTCTATTGGAACGATCGACAGATAGAACGTGATCGGGCATCAAGACCCGCCCCGCACGCATTTACTTGTAATCGTGAGATGCCTAGCAATGCAGGACTGGCGTGGGTAGAGAGATTTTGCAATGTCACTGTGGCTGCGACCAACGACGGTGTGAAATTCTTCCCCACTCCTGATCCGCGCCCTTATTACTATATTTGCGAAAAGTCCGCAGTTATAAACGGCGATAATATGCCAATCAACGCTGATCTAGATTGGCTTGATCTATTCTGCACTCGCCATTTGAGTGCGCAGGACTAAGAGAGCTTTTGGACACGAAAAGAGCGCCTGCTGGGCGCTCTCTTCGTTTGCGCCTCAGCATCAATCAAGACGCTGCAGCGCTACGCGACGTGCCTGACAGGATGTCGTCCCTTAGGGGCACGCCAATGTCGTTGCGTCGGCCAGGATCATCGTCACCTGCGACCTCTTGGGCTTCGCGTCGGCGCGGCGGGAGTCCGCGATCTTCAAGCGCTTTTCCTTGCGCGCAACGGGAAAACGTGCCGGGCCGGTGACAAACCAGTTGAGGCAGCGCCCCTCCGCCGCCCAATAGCGGCGCGTCAGGTCAACATGCCGCCGTGCAAACGCCTCGATCTCGGCAACGCCGTCGAAACCCTGCGCGATCTCGCGCATCTCGCCCAGCGCCTCGACAAATACCGCGAAGTCATTCAATCGCGCTGCCAGCTCGTCTAGCTCGATATTCGTGCGCCGATCTGGAAAGTGGGTGAGGGCGTCGAACAGGTGTTCGATGGCCTTCGCCGCGATACTCGCGGCGAAGGTTCCGACCGAGACGACTAGGGTCCGGTTCTCGACAATTGCGATGGTCATCACGCCTCTCCTTCGACGCTGGTAGGGGCGCGGCGCTCGATGCGGACCTGCAAGCCCATAAGCGCACCGGCGATGATGATGCCGCCTGGCGTCTTCTCGTCAGATGTTGCGAAAACGGGGTCCAGGACGGGGCGGCAGCACTTGAAATGGGCGGCCACATCTTCAAGGCTGATGAGGGGAGACGTGTAGGGCTCGCGGCCATCGCCGCCGACCAGAGCGATTTTCCCGGCGAGCGGCTGCGGGTAGCCTTCAAAGATGGTGAAGGCGGTCAGCCCAGCCCGCAAACCTTGCTCGTCGACGAAAAGGGAATGCCGTTCATCGAAGCGCACGAGTTCGATCAGGCGGCAACCGATCAACTCATAAATCGGCTTGAAGCTGATGCCGCGCGGAAGGGTGACGGCCCGGAAAAGCGTCGTTTCCGGGTCCAACAGGTAGCAGGTGTGTGACATAATCCAGCCCTTTCATTCACCGCGAAGCGATCAAGCTCTTGCCTGAGGGGCAGGAGCCCGCTCCTGCTCCCCGAGCTCGCGCGGAGCAGCGGGAGAGAGGGAGGCAAAGGAAAAAACGGAGGGGGTTCGCCCGCCCGTAGGCTTCAGCCGGAGGGTCGGCGCCGATCCGCGCATGCGGATCCGCGTCGATCCTGCACGGAGCGCGGGGCCGAAGGACCAAGCGGAGGAAAGACGGGGAGACCGTTTTTTCCCTTGCGAGGGAGAGAGGGCAGCGCCCTCTTCCCCTCCTCAGGAATGGAAGTCGGCTGCGGAGAGCGGCCGGCAATAACTCTCGAACGGTTCTTTGAAGGCTTCCGGCCCGAACAGGAGCGGGCCGACATAAGGCCGCACAAGACAGAGGTCACGATCATCATCGATCGCGAACGCAACGTGGGGCTGATACGTCGGGTGTTCCCACTTCGCCCCGTGCCGGCGGAACTGCGCATGACGTTGGCGCAGTTCCGCCGGCACGGGGCGAAGT
>NZ_RZSN01000318.1:0-3103 GCF_003997315.1 Mesorhizobium sp. M1A.F.Ca.IN.020.04.1.1 | reverse complement strand
CTCCTGCCGGACAGAGGGAGGTGTGACGGATCGCCGACGTTCAAGAAGACTGATTTCGCGACAACTCCGATTCCTGGTTGATAGTACCCCGCCTTCGGCACGCTCACCGGCTCGGCCACGGCCGTATCCGACCCGGCGAGCCTTGCCAGTCTTTGCACCAGCGCGCTCATGTTCGCCGGGCCGCCTTCGCGGAAATAGCCGAGCAGGGCGTCGAGTTCGGCGCGCGGCAGGGTCGAGGCTTCGATCAGCCGCTGGTCCTCGTCATGGCTTTCGCCCGGCAGCAGCGCCAGCTTGATGCCGCGCTCGCGTGCGACCGCGGCGAGCTGGTCGGAGCCATAGCGCCACCAGTCGTAGCCGCCCAGGATGCGGACGAGGACCACCTTGGCGTGACGGGCAACGCTGTCGATCCAGAGGTCCACCGACATCGGATGGCGGAGATCGCGAAGTGCTGCCAGCCGCATCGACGGCAGCCGCGCGGCGTCGGCCTTCCACGCAGCGGCGAGGCCGGCGAGATCGCTGTCGGTGAAGGACAGGGCCACGACATCCGCAGGCGTCTGCCTGAGGTCGATCGGCTCGGCGAGATCGTCGAGCGAGGCGGATGTCGTGGTGAGGATGTGCATCGCGGTTCGGTCTTGCCTCAGCCGGCGAGGATACGCTCGATCGCCGGGCGGTTCAGCCCCTTGAGGCCGATGACGACGAGCCGCGATCGGCGGTCGTCGTCCGGCGTCCAGGCGCGGTCGTAATAGTGATTGACGCGCGGGCCGACGGCTTGGAGCAGCAGCCGCATCGGCTTGCCGCCCACCTCGACAAAGCCTTTGACGCGCAGAACGTTTTCCTGCTCGGCGGCGAGAGCGACGCGCTTTGCCAGCTCATCCGGACTGGCGATGGACGGGATATCGAGGACGAAGGAGTCGAAATCGTCATGCTCATGGTCGAGCTCGTCATCGTGATGGGTCTTGCGGTTCTCGACGTCGTCCTCGACGGCGAGGCCAAGACCGAGCAGCACCGACGGGTCGACCTTGCCCTGTGCGGTCGGCACGACCTTGACCGCGCGCGCCACGTGCTCGCCGATAACGGCATTGGCGCGGACTGAGCCCGCCGCGTCCATCAGATCGCTCTTCGACAGGATGATGAGGTCGGCGCAGGCGATCTGGTCCTCGAACACCTCTTCGACCGGATCATCGTGGTCGAGGGAATCGTCGGCGGCGCGCTGCGCCTGCAGGGCGTCTAGGTCGGAGGCGACGCGGCCGTCGGCCAGCGCCGGACCGTCCACCACCGCGATGACGCCATCGACCGTGACGCGGCTCTTCACCGTCGGCCACTGGAAGGCCTGGACGAGCGGCTTCGGCAAAGCGAGGCCGGAGGTTTCGATCAGGATGTGGTCGACCTTCGGCGTGCGCGACAGGATCTGGTCGAGCGCCGGCACGAAATCGTCGGCGACGGTGCAGCAGATGCAGCCATTGGCGAGCTCGACGATATTTTCCTCTGGGCAGGTGTCGATGCCGCAGCCTTTCAGGATCTCGCCGTCGATGCCAACATCGCCGAATTCGTTGACGATGATCGCCAGCCGCTTGCCCTTGGCGTTTTCGAGCAGGTTGCGGATCAGCGTGGTCTTGCCGGCGCCGAGAAAGCCGGTGACGACAGTGCAGGGAACACGGGAGAGGGATGCGGTCATGTCAGTCCTTCAGCAGGTCGAGGGGAGGGATGCGGGCAACCAGGCCGCGCTTGAGGGAATCGGGCCGGCCTCGCCAGGGGATGAGGCCGTCGGTCGAGGTGGCAAAGAGCTTTGCGCCGGTGACGAGGTCGGCGCCGCTGGTCGTTTCCAGGTCACCGAAGACATAGCTCCAGCAGCCGTCGCGCAGCAGCGCCGCGCTCAGGCGGCGTTTGCAATTGCCGAGACACTCGACGATGCGGATGCGGATTTTCTCGTCCGGCGCGGCGCGGCGCGCGTCTTCGGCAAGGAGGGCGCCGGCGCGCGGATGCGCGTCCGAACCGGTCTCATCGCGGCAGGAGGAGCAGACGATGACGGTCACTTCCGATAGCGCGTCGCGGGGTTCGGACGAAATGTCCGCGGTATTAGCCGGAAAACTGACGTTGCGATCCAAAACCAGGCTCCTTGCCCGGAAAACCCGCCGAGCGATCGGATTCTCATGTCTCAGACGGCAGGTCTCCTGGCTCGCGGGTCGTCGCCTTACGCCGCCTTCCCGGGAAACATCCCAGTGGTTTTCGGCTGAGGCTCGTCGCTCACAGTTGCGGGGACAGCCGCGGATTTGGGTTTTCCCGCACCGCATTCCCTCTTGGCTCCTCCCCTTGCCGGGAGGAGACCGTCTGCGGCGGATTTAGGCTTAGAGGTGCTGGCATGTCAACGCGCGGCTACGACACCGAAATGTCGGCCAACGCCGGCCCAAGGTCGCCGGCCGGCGTCACCTCGATGGTTTCCAAGCCGAGCCATGCCTGCATCTGTTTCAACTCATCGAAGAGCTGTGCGGCCGTTTCGGCGGGAGCGCCGGCTTCGGCAAAAGCCGCATGGACGCGCAGCACGCCGGCCGGCCGGTCAGCTCTCAAATCGACCCGGGCAACGATCCGGTCGCCGAGCAGGAAAGGCAGCACGTAGTAGCCGTACTGGCGCTTCTCGGCTGGCGTGTAGATCTCGATGCGGTAGCGGAAGCCGAAGAGTTTTTCCGTCCGGGTGCGTTCGAATACCACCGGATCGAAGGGCGCGAGCAGGGCGCGGGCCTCCATGCGGCGCGGAAAGCGGGCGTCCTTGTGGAGATAGGCGGGCTTGTCCCAGCCTTCGACCTTCACCGGCAGCAGTTCGCCCATCTCGACCAGTTCCTCGATTCTGGCTCTCGTATCGCCAGGCGCCAGGCGGAAATAGTCACGCAGATCGCCATAGGTTGCGATGCCATGGGCGCGGGCGGAAATGCGCAGCAATTGGCGATGCGCGTCCTCGACCGAGGGCACCGGCAGGTCGAGGATGGCCTGCGGCAGAACCCGCTCGGGCAGGTCGTAATAGCGCTCGAATCCTCGCCGGTAGGCGGTGGTGATGCGCCCGGCCCAGAACAGCCATTCGAAAGCGTGCTTGGCCTCGCTCCAGCCCCAC
>NZ_RZSN01000317.1:0-3134 GCF_003997315.1 Mesorhizobium sp. M1A.F.Ca.IN.020.04.1.1 | reverse complement strand
AGGGGGGGTTGAAGCTTGGCGGGGGGGTGGCCCATTGCCGGCCGCTCACGCGGGCCGTTTGCTTCGGCGAGCCGCAACGACAAAGGTTCCCGCCATGCTCGGTCAACTCACCGTCCGCCCCGTCACCCAGCAGGATTACGAGCAGTGGCTGCCGCTCTGGGACGGCTACAACGAATTCTACGGCCGCTCGGGCGAGACCGCGCTTGCCGGCGAGATCACCCAGATGACCTGGTCGCGCTTTTTCGACGCTTACGAGCCGATGCATGCTCTGGTGGCCGAGCGCGACGGCAAGCTTCTCGGCCTCGTCCATTATCTCTACCACCGCTCGACCACGGCGATCGCCCCGAACTGCTATCTGCAGGATCTCTTCACCTCACAAGCCGCGCGCGGCCACGGCGTCGGCCGGGCGCTGATCGAAGGCGTTTACGAGCGCGCCAAAGCCGCGGGCTCGGGTCGCGTCTACTGGCTGACGCATGAGACCAACCACACCGCCATGCAGCTCTATGACAGGATCGGCGAGCGCTCGGGGTTCGTCGTCTACCGCAAGATGTTTTGAAAACGTTGCGGGGCCCAAAAGGGCCCCGCCAAACTGCAGAATTGTGCGCCTCAGCCCTTCGGCGCCGCCGGCGGGACCGGTTTCACCTTCGGCGTTTCCTGCGCCGTGTTGGACTCGATCGGCGGCAGGCCCTTCAGCAGCTTCTGCTGTAAGGTGGCGAGCACGTCCGGGTCCGGCTTCAGGTCGCGTGCCTGGGTCCACTGGAAGGTCGCTTCCAGCTTGCGGCCGACGCGCCAATAGGCGTCGCCCAGATGGTCGTTGAGAACCGGATCCTCGGGCTTCAGCGACACGGCGCGCTCCATTTCGCGCACGGCGTCGTCGAAGCGGCCGAGGCGGTAATAGGCCCAGCCAAGCGAGTCGACGATGTAGCCGTCGCTTGGCCTGAGATCGACGGCCTTCTGGATCATCGCCAGGCCTTCCTTGAGGTTCGTGTTCATGTCGACCCAGGAATAGCCGAGATAGTTCAGAACCTGCGGCTGGTCGGGCTGCAGCTCCAGCGCCTTGCGGAAATTGGGCTCGGCCTTCGGCCATTCCTTCAACCGCTCATAGGCGATGCCGCGCTGGTAGAAGATGTTCCAGTTGGCGGCAGTCGGCGTCTTCAGCTGTTCGACCGCCTTGTCGTAGAGATTGGCAGCCGAACGGTAGTCCTCCTTGGAGGAGTAGACGCCGCCAAGCGCCAGGTAGCCGCGCATGTCGGTCGGGTGCGCATCGACGTAGCCCTTGAGATGCGCGATGGCTTCGTCGTGACGGTCGATGTCGGCAAGGTTCAGGCCAAGCTGCAGCTCAGAAAGCTCCTTCAATGGCGAGGAGGCCGGAATGCGCCGATAGAGCGCGATCGCGCCTTCGCCGTCCTTCAGCTGCTCGGCGACGGCGGCCAGTTGCACGAGGGCGGCGTCGCTGTCCGGCTTCAGCGCCAGCGCATATTGCAGATAGAGCCTAACGAAAGGCTCGCCGCCGCCACGGTTGAGCGCGGTGGCGAGGTCGAGCAGGATTTCCGAGGCGCCGTCGGCCGGGGTAGCGACCAGGGGCTCGATCTTGTCGCCTTTGCTGATCCTGTCGCGCAGCGTGGTGATTTCGAGCTTGCCAGGCGCGAAGGCTTCGGCCTGGTTCAGCACCGCCATCGCCTTTGTCTTGTCGCCCTTGCGGGCGAGGAACGAGGCATAGGCCTGGGCATTGCGCATCCACGTCTCGGGCGCGGAGCCGCCGGCGGCGGTATCGGCCAGGGTGGCGGCGTAGATCTCATCGGCCTTGGCGGAAAGGCCGGCGGCGTCGGCGATGAGGGCGCGATGGAAGGACTTGAACAGGCCGAACCAGTCCGGCCCCTTCAGCTTGTCGATCGAAGCCATCGCCTCGGAGGCATCGCCCGCGCCTTCCTTGGCCCAACCGTCCATGACGCCGGAGAGCAGCCGGTCGAGATCGGATTCGAGCGACAGCTTCAGCCAGTACTGAGCCTTGGCGTAGTCCTTCTTGTGGAAGGAATCAACGGCAAGCGCCAGACGCGAGAAGCGCTCGACATCGGGAACTTCCTTGAGCTTGTCGGCATAGACCAGCGATTCCTCGAAGCGGCCCTGCGCGACCAGCGCCAGCATGAGGCTCTGCTGCAGTTCGGTGTCATTGGGGGCAAAGGCCAGGGCCTGCTTGTAATAGGCGATGGCATTGTCGAGATCGTTGTCGCTTTCGGCAATATGGGCGGCAAGATAGGCGCCCGAAAAGGACGTGATCTGGACCGGTTGGGAGTTTTCCTTGGCATGGGCAGGCAGCACCGACAGCGCCACACCCGCTAAAAATGCCAGCCTCGTCAGCCAGCGCGCACGTCCTTGCCGCATTGTATCCCTTTCAGCCAGACGCGATCCCCCCTTTGGCGGACCGCCCACAGAGTCGATGTTTTCCCGACAAAGCATGGCCTTTTTGGGGTCAGGCTTCAATCCGCAGCGAATCACAATGCAATCATCGGGCTTAAAAAATACGGCGTGCATCCAAAAAGTCCGGCGCGGGAAGCCGCAGACAGCGCCGCCTAAAGACGCGTATCTTGGAATCCGCTGAGGGCAACCGCGCTGCACAGGTCGGACCATTCGCAGCCCGAGCACGCCTGACGCGTCAGGCCGGAGGAAAAAGCCTTGCGCATCGGCGCCAGGCTGGAGGCATCCAACACGAGCCGGTCGCCGGCCCGGACGGGCCGGCCGAGGAGAGCGCCGACGTCGCGCGCCGCGAGCGCGTCGCGCTCGGCGGCGCCTTCGCCCAGGCAGTGCGGCTCGCGCTCGTCCAGCATCGGGGCGCAGATGGCGTCCGGCCCGGACACGATCAGGACCGCCTCGCCCTCGCCCAGCCGCTTCACCACCTTGTCGTAGTTGGCGGTGAAGGCGGGCGAGTAGCCTTTGCCGACATAGGTCAGCAGGCAGAGCAGATGGTGGGCGCGCAGCCTGACAGTCATTGCGTCTTTGACGAGCGGTCGCGCGGTTCGGCCCGATAGGTGGAAAAGAGCTTCAGCGTCGCGGCGCCCAGCGCCGACTTCAAGAGGCCGCCGACAATGAAGGGCAGGAAGCCGAAGGTGATGGCCTTCTCGGCGCCGATCATGGCG
>NZ_RZSN01000316.1:0-3137 GCF_003997315.1 Mesorhizobium sp. M1A.F.Ca.IN.020.04.1.1 | reverse complement strand
GATCGGCCTGACCGGCTTCGCCGCCTCGCAAGGCCTCGGCTTTTCCGGCTCGGCCCGCGCGGCAGTCGCCGGCGGCACGGTCCGCGTCGGGCTCGGCCAGCCAACCAAGACGATCGATCCCGTCACTCTGACTGACCCGGCCAGCATCGGCGTCGTCAGCCAGGTCGGCGAGTATTTGATCCTCGACGACCCCAAGGAAGGGCTGCAGCCGAAGCTCGCCCTGTCCTGGGAAGCCGATGAAACGGCAAAGCGCTGGACGTTCAAGCTGCGGCCGGGCGTGAAATTCCATGATGGGCGCACCGTCACCGCCAAGGACGTGGTGGCGAGCTTCGAACGCCTGGTCGATCCGAACAGCGGCTCGTCGGCACTGTCGGCCTACAAGGGCATCCTGTCCAAAGGCGGCGCCAAGATCGTCGACGACGCGACGGTCGCCTTCGATCTCGACCAGCCGAACAGCAACTTCCCCTTCTATGTCTCTTCGGACGTCTACAACGCCGTGATCCTGCCGGCCGACTATGCCGGCGACTTCGAGAAGAATTTCAACGGCACGGGTCCGTTCAAGCTCGAATCCTTCCGTCCCAAGCAAGGCGCCAGCTTCGTGCGCAACCCCGATTACTGGGGCGACAAGGCGCTGCCCGACCGGATCGAGATCAAGTTCTTCGACGACGAGCAGGCGCAGGTCGTGGCGCTGCGGGCCGGCCAGCTCGACGTCATCCCGAGCACCACGCGCCTGGAACTGGCGATCGAGGGCAATCCCAACTTCAGGCTGCTCAGCGTGCAGGCGAGCTCGCACGACGCCGTACATCTCAGAACCGATCAGGCGCCGTTCACCGACAAGCGGGTGCGCCGCGCATTGGCGCTCACCCTTGACCGCGAGGCCATCGTGAAAGGCCTGCTCAAGGGGCGGGCCATCGCCGGCAACGACACCCCGTTCGCGCCGATCTTCCCTTCGGCCGATCCGTCGGTGCCGCAGCGCAAGCAGGATATCGCTGAGGCCAAGCGGCTGCTGGCCGAAGCCGGCGTGCCGAACGGCTTCGAGGTGACGCTGACTACCGAACGCGCCTACGACATTCCGGATTACGCCGTGATCATCCAGAACTTCACCAAAAAGGCCGGCATCGACATCAAGCTCAACGTGTTGCCGCAGGACGCCTATTATGGATCGGCCACGTTCGGCAGCTCGCCCTGGCTGGATTCCAATCTCGGCATCACCGATTTCGGCCATCGCGGCACGCCCGACATCTTCCTCAACGCGACGCTGAAGAGCACCGGGGCGTGGAACGCCGCGCATTTCAAGAATCCGGTCTATGACGCATTGCTGGTCGATTACGGCAAGGCGCGCGACCTTCAGGCGCAACGCGTCGCGGCCGGCAAGATCCAGACCTTGCTGCTCGACGAGACGCCGGAGATCATCAGCTACTTCTCGCAGTATAGCCGCATAACCAGCACCAAGGTCGAGGGCGTGCGCTTCACCGCGATATCGCATCTGCTGCTCGATCGCGTTTCCCTCGTCCAGGCATGATGCGGAAACGTAAAATCAGCCGGAGCGCCAGAGCCCGATGCTGACGGGCCGCACCTTTTCGACGCGCGCGGCCTCGCTTCTGCTCACCCTGTGGCTGGTCAGCGCGCTGGTCTTCTTCGCCGGGCAGGTCCTGCCCGGCGATGTCGCACGCGTCATGCTCGGTCCCTTCGCCGACGCGCAAGCCGTCGCGGCGCTGAACAGGCAGCTCGGCGCCGACCAGCCTCTGCTCATCCAATACTGGAACTGGTTCAGCGCGGCGCTCACCGGCGACTTCGGCACGTCGTTATCGATGCGCGCGCCGGTCGCGCCCTTTGTGCTGCAAAGCCTCGGTCGCTCGGCCGCGCTTGCCGGGATCATTCTGCTGTTTCTCGTCCCGCTGGGTGTCGGCGCTGGCATCGTTGCCGGCCTCAACCGGGGCCGGCTTGTCGATCGGCTGATCGTGCTCACCGGCGTGTCCTTCGGCATCGTTCCTGACTTCGTGTCCGGGCTCCTCCTGTTGCTGGTTTTCGGGCTGTGGCTGAGCTGGTTCCCGATCACCGGCGCTGCCCCGGACGGCGCGGGCTTCTGGACAAGCGGCTACTATCTCATCCTGCCGGCGCTGCCGCTGGTGCTGAACCTCGCGGGCTACCTGGCGCGCATGACGCGGGCGGGTGTGATCGAGGCCCTGGCCGCGGACTATACGCGCACCGCCACCCTGAAAGGGCTCGATCGCTGGCAGGTCATTTTCAAGCACGTTCTGCCCAATGCGCTGACGCCGACGATTGCGGTGCTTGCCACGCAAAGCGGCTACATGCTTGGCGGGTTGGTTGTGATCGAAACCCTGTTCGGCATCCAGGGCCTTGGCAATCTGGTGCTGAATGCCGCCAAGGCACGCGATTTCCCGATGCTCGAAGCCGGCGTCCTCGTCATGGCGACGATCTTCGTGCTCTCTGCGGCGGCGGGCGATCTGGTGCAGGCGCTGCTCGATCCGCGGCAACGCCGGCGGGCGTCGCCATGATGGAGCTTTTGGAATTCCCGGCGCCTCGCCATGTGCCCTTGGTGTCGCGGATAAAGGGCGACGTTGGCCGCGCGCTTCGCTGCCTTGCTCCATCCGTGGTCATCGGCTCGCTCATTCTTCTGTTCTGGATCGCTTGTGCTCTGCTTGGCGATCGAGTGGTTCCCTACGATCCCTACGCCGAGGATTTTCTCGCCATGCTGGCGCCGCCCGATGCCGCACACTGGTTCGGGACCGACCAGCTTGGCCGCGACGTGTTCTCCCGCATTGTCGTCGGGTCGCGCGATATCCTGCTGGTCGCACCGCTGGCGACGCTTGGCGGAGTCGCCGGCGGCACTATCGTCGGCCTGGTGCTTGGCTATTTCGATGGTCTCACCGACGCCATAGGCGCGAGGCTGCTCGACACGCTGATGGCATTTCCCTTCATCGTGCTCGTCACAATGACGCTGGTTGCGCTTGGGCCCTCGAACCTCACGGTCATCCTGGTTATCGCCGTAGCTTACACGCCGCTGGTGGCGAGGACGGTTCGCGCCGCGGTGCGCGAGCAGCGCGAGCGCGACTATGTCAGCGCCGCGCGTCTCGGTGGCGAAAGCGCTTTCGCCATCATGGTCCTGGAGATCC
>NZ_RZSN01000315.1:0-3180 GCF_003997315.1 Mesorhizobium sp. M1A.F.Ca.IN.020.04.1.1 | reverse complement strand
ACAGCGGCTCGCTCGACAAAGTATCTGTCGCTGTCGGCGGCCTAAGCGACATCGATCGCGACTTGATAGCGCATCTGCGCGCCGGCCGTATCTATGAGTTCATCCACACGGCGATCACGAAACGGGTGTCGATCCTGATCAGCGGCGGCACTTCCTCCGGCAAGACGACGTTTCTCAACGCATGCTTGAAAAGCATCGATGCCAATGAGCGCATCCTTACGCTGGAAGACACACGCGAGCTGTTCCCGCCCCAGGCCAACAAGGTGCACCTCGTCGCCTCAAAGGGCGATCAGGGCACGGCTGATGTGACGATTCAAAGCCTGCTTGAAGCATCGCTTCGGATGCGCCCCGATCGTTTGTTTGTCGGCGAAATCCGCGGCGCGGAAGCCTTCTCGTTTCTCCGCGCAATCAACACCGGCCACCCCGGCAGCATGTCCACTGTCCATGCCGACACGCCAATGGGTGCCTACGAGCAACTCGCCATGATGATGCAACAGGCTGGCATGTCGTCAGGTTATTCCAAAGCCGATCTGATGTCCTACATTCAAATGGTCATCCCGATCGTCATCCAGCTCCGCCGCGACGGCGGGAAGCGCGGCGTGTCGGAGATCTTCTTTGCCCGGGATGACTCATGAGCCAGGGCTATAAGGCCTTCTACCTGATCTTCTGCACCGGAATCGTGTTTGCAGTCTGGATTCTCGGCTATGGCCTCGGCCTGCAGGTTTTTTTCCGTGACGGCCGAATTCTCGAAACGACGATCACCACCAACCCATTCGCACCATTGCAACAATTCTGGCTCTACAAGAGCAACACCACATTGCAGATGGTCGCGATCGGGGCGCTCGTTCCCGCGCTCCTCGCCGGCGGCCTCGTCGCTTATATCGGCCTTCGGCCGCAAGGCAGCCCACTCGGTGACGCGGCCTTTCAGGACATCGCCTCTCTGCGCCGCGGCAAGTGGTTTCGCAAAGCCGGCCATGTCTTCGGTCGCGTCGGCCGCAATATCCTCCGCACCAAGGATGATCGTCACCATCTGATCATCGGCCCGACAAGATCGGGCAAAGGCGCTGGCTATGTCATTCCCAATGCTCTGATGCATGAAGGGTCGATGATTGTCACCGACCTCAAGGGAGAGATTTTCAAGGCAACCGCCGGCTATCGCCGGCGCAACGGCAGCCAGGTCTTCCTTTTCGCGCCGGGCGCAGAGAGGACCAACCGCTACAACCCTCTCGACTTCATTCGCCAGGAACGCGGAAATCGCACGACCGACATCCAGAACACGGCGAGCATTCTCGTTCCCGAAAACACCGAATCCGAAAACTCGGTGTGGCAGGCCACCGCTCAACAGGTCATGGCAGGCGCTATCAGCTATGTGCTGGAAAGCCCGTTTTACAACGGCCGGCGCAATCTCGGGGAGGTCAACTCGTTCTTCAACAGCGGCGTCGACCTGCAGGCCTTGATGAAATTCATCAAGGCAAAAGAGCCGTACCTGTCCAAATTCACGTTGGAAAGCTTCAACGCCTACCTAGCCCTTTCCGAGCGCGCCGCCGCTTCGGCCTTGCTCGATATTCAGAAGGCGATGCGGCCGTTTAAGAACGAGCGTGTAGTCGCCGCGACGAACGTCACCGACATGGATCTCCGGGCGATGAAGCGTCGGCCGATCACTGTCTACCTCGCGCCCAACATCACGGATATCACGCTGCTCAAGCCGCTCCTGACGCTGTTCGTGCAACAGACAATGGACATTCTTACCCTCGAGCACGATCCGAACTCGCTGCCGGTCTACTTCCTGCTCGACGAGTTTCGGCAGCTCAAGAAGATGGACGAGATCATGACGAAGCTGCCCTATGTGGCAGGGTACAAGATCAAGCTCGCCATCATCATCCAGGACTTGAAGAACCTCGACGAGATTTACGGCGAAACCTCCCGGCATTCGCTGCTCGGCAATTGTGGCTATCAGCTCATTCTAGGCGCGAATGATCAGGCGACCGCAGACTATGCATCCCGTGCGCTCGGCAAGCGGACCATTCGCTACCAGTCGGAATCCCGCACGATCGAGTTGCTCGGCCTGCCAAGGCGCACCAAGGTCGAACAGATTCGCGAGCGTGACCTGATGATGCCGCAGGAAATCCGACAGATGCCGGAGAGAAAGATGGTACTGCTTATTGAAGGCCAGCGCCCGATCTTCGGCGACAAGCTGCGATTTTTCGAGACACAACCATTCAAGTCCGCGGAGGCGTTTTCGCAGACGCACATTCCGGATGTACCGCCGATCGAATACCTCCCGGTTCAGCCGGTTCCGGCTTTGACTGACGATTACAACCGGGCAGGCCAGCCCGCCGAAGATGTCGGGGCCCCGACTTCCGGAATGGCTGATTCCAAAACGAGAATGTCACCACTATTCAACGGCGCTGAGATGATGCCGACTGTCGCTGCAAACGCGAAACCGACGCCGGCAACAAAGGAGCCAGCAACCCGCACCGTGAATCGCAACGCCAGCCTGCCGAAACCCAAACACGCCAAGGCGGCGTCGAGTGGCGGATCTGGGAATGAAGGTGAGGAAAAACCGGAGGTAGCGGCGATCGACGCCCGGATTAACATTGCCGAAGAAAGCCTGAAACCTAGCGCTGAACGCCTCAAGGAGACGGTTTCGCGGAAAGTCGAAAAGCTCGGCCAAACATCGCCCACGAAACGGCGAAACTATCTGGATATTTTCGCGACGACGGTCCCCGATCCCGTCGAACTCGGTTTGGAGACCGCCGAAGCCCGAGCATAAAGAGCGCCAATTGTGATGCGAATTCACAAGCGAAGTGTAGCGCTCAGAAGAAAAGCGCAATGCCAGCGTCAAGGGAATGTTGCATAAGGGTTGTGAAAAAGCTCCGGTTCGGCCGTCCATCGGAACGAGCAAGGAGCGCCAGGAGCAGTCCTCTCTGGGTCGCACTCTAAATGTCTCGAACGGGGCCGCAAGCAGACAGGCGGCTTTTGAGGTGATCGGCCAAAAAACCAGACCCTGGATTCGCCTTGATGTGGCGGTCCGTTGGCTAAGAAAGCGAGACTCCACGGCTTGTCGCTGGAGCCCCGTCCCACGACTATTCGGCGGCCATTCTGGCACCGGATTTATCTGCGAGCAGAACGGCGATCCCATCGACGGCCTGCGCCGCCCGCTTCAGGATAAGTTCGGAC
>NZ_RZSN01000314.1:0-3183 GCF_003997315.1 Mesorhizobium sp. M1A.F.Ca.IN.020.04.1.1 | reverse complement strand
CGGTCACCACCGAAAGAATGACGTTCTTTTCGTGCAGCACCTTGTAGTGCTTCAGGCTGTGCATGAGCGCGGTCGGCGCGCTCAGCGGATCGCTGGTCAGGAACACGGCGGTGCCGGACACCAGCTGCGGCTTTTTCTTCAAAAGGTTCGCCGCCAGGAAGTCGAGCGGGATTTCGTTGCGGCGCGTCTTGTCGAACAGGTAGCGGCTGCCGTGCACCCAGGTCCACATGCCGAGGATGATGGCGAAAGCCACGGCGAGCGACGCCCAGCCGCCTTCGAACACCTTGACGATGTTGGAGGCAAAGAAGCCGACATCGATGAAGGCAAACAGAGCCGTTAACGACACCGCGACCCAGAGCTGCCACTTCCAGATACGGGTCATGACGACGAAGAGGAGCACCGTCGTCACCAGCATATTGCCGGTCACCGAGATCCCGTAGGCCGAGGCAAGTCTGCTGGACGCGCCGAAACCGACCACCAGAAGCATCACCACCAGCGCCAGCAGCATGTTGACGCGCGGCATGTAGATCTGGCCCGACTGTTTTTCGGACGTATGCAGGATCTCCAGCCGCGGCAGCATGTTGAGCTGCACCGCCTGCCTGGTCAGCGAAAAGGCACCGGAGATCACCGCCTGGCTGGCGATAACCGTCGCTGCCGTCGCCAGAATCACCATCGGGATCAGCGCCCAGCCTTCATTCATCTCGAAAAACGGATGGCCGACGACACCGTTCTTGGCGAGCACGAAAGCGCCCTGCCCGGCATAGTTCAATAGCAGGCAGGGAAATACGATCGCCAGCCATGCCAGCACGATCGGCTTGCGGCCGAAATGGCCGAGGTCGGCGTAGAGTGCCTCCGCGCCGGTGACGGCCAGGAAAATGGCGCCGATCGTGACAAAAGCCACGTCCGGCGAGTGGATCAGGAAGGCGACGATGTAGTGCGGGCTGATCGCCCAAAGGATTTCAGGATCGGCAATGATGTGATTCAGCCCGGACAGACCGATGGCGAGGAACCACACGGCGGTGATCGGCCCGAAGATCAAGGCAACACCACCTGTGCCGAACCGCTGCACCGCAAACAGAATGGCCAAGATGAGCAGCGTCAGCGGCACCACATAAGGCTGAAAGGCGGGTGTCACGACATTCATGCCTTCGACGGCCGAAAGCACGGAGATGGCCGGGGTGATCACGGCGTCGCCAAAGAAAAGCGAGGCGCCGGCGATGCCGATGGCCAGGATGACCGCCGAACGCGTCGCGAAAGTGCTGCGCGCCAGCGCCATCAGCGAGAGCACGCCGCCTTCGCCACGATTGTCGGCGCGCAGCACGAACATGATGTATTTGATCGTGACGATGATCGTCAGCGACCAGATGATCAGCGACAGCACGCCAAGGATATCGCCGCGATCGGCGACCTCACCGCGCGAGGAAGCAACGAGCGCCTCGCGGAACGCGTAGATCGGGCTGGTGCCGATATCACCATAGACGACACCCAGCGCGCCCAGCATCAGCACCTTGGTGCTGTGCTGCTCTATTTCCGGATGCCCCGTTTGCTCGACGGGTTCTGCCTCAGCACCATTGGCAAGGGCCATGACGACACTCCGATAAAATGCGCGGTGCTCTACGCTTGCTGCAGTGCAATATCAAGTGCCCTGGCGTTAGGGCTCCCATACCGCCAGTGCAAGGCTCGACCTGCAGAGGTGCATTCAAATCTATGGCACAATGTGGATGCTTGAAGCGTCAGATCGCGACCTGCGTACCGATCTCGACCACGCGCCCGGTGGGGATCTGGAAATACTCCGTCGCATCGGCCGCCGTCTTCGCAAGGCCGATGAACAGCCTGTCCTGCCAGATCGGCATGCCGGAATTGGGCGAGGCCTTCAGCGAGCGCCGCGACAGGAAGAAGGACGTCGTCATGATGTCGAACTTCCATCCCTGCTTGCGGCAGATCGCCAGCGCGCGCGGAATGTTCGGCTGCTCCATGTAGCCGAAGGTCAGCGTGACCCGCATGAACAGCTCGTTGACCGTCTCCATCTTCACCCGCTCGCTATCCGGCACCACCGGCTGCGGCGCGGTCACCACCGAAAGAATGACGTTCTTTTCGTGCAGCACCTTGTAGTGCTTCAGGCTGTGCATGAGCGCGGTCGGCGCGCTCAGCGGATCGCTGGTCAAGAACACGGCGGTGCCGGACACCAGCTGCGGCTTCTTCTTGAGGAGGTTCATCGCCAGAAAGTCGAGCGGGATTTCGTTGCGGCGCGTCTTGTCGAATAGGTAGCGGGTGCCGCGAATCCAAGTCCACATGATCAGCCCCATGATCAAAGCGACAGTGATCGACACCCAACCGCCTTCGACCATCTTGACGACATTGGCCGAGAAGAAGCCGAGGTCGATGACGCCGAAGAGCAGCGCCAGCGCCAATGCGAGCGCCAGCTGCCATTTCCAGAGCCAGCGCATGACGACAAACAAGAGGATCGTCGTCATCAGCATCTCACCGGTCACCGAAATGCCATAGGCGGAGGCGAGCGCGCTCGAGCTGCCAAAGCCGACGACCAGAAGCATCACGCCGAGCGCGACCAGCAGATTGACCCTCGGCATATAGATCTGGCCGCTTTGCATCTCGGATGTGTGCTGCACCTCGATGCGCGGCAGAAGATTGAGCTGCACCGCCTGTCTGGTCAGCGAGAAGGCGCCGGAGATCACCGCCTGGCTGGCGATGACCGTCGCCGCCGTTGCCAGGGCGACCATCGGCATCAGCCCCCATTCGGGAAGCATCTGGAAGAACGGGTTGGTCGGCTTGCCGCCGTGCGAGAGCACGAAGGCGCCCTGCCCGAAATAGTTGAGGAGCAGGCAAGGGAAAACGATGGAAAACCAGGCCAGCACGATTGGCTTGCGGCCGAAATGGCCAAGGTCGACATAGAGCGCCTCGGCGCCGGTGACCGCGAGGAAAACCGCGCCGACGGTGACGAAGGCGCCCGTCGGCGTGGTGGCTAGATAATAGACCGCATAGTAGGGGTTTATAGCCAACAGGACGGACCAATCGTCGACGATGTGATAGAGGCCGGCAACGCCGATGGCCACGAACCATGTCGCCGTGATGGGTCCAAACACTGCCGCCACCTTGCCCGTGCCAAAACGCTGCACGGCGAAAAGCACCGCCAGAATCACCAGCGTGATCGGAACGACATAGGCA
>NZ_RZSN01000313.1:0-3252 GCF_003997315.1 Mesorhizobium sp. M1A.F.Ca.IN.020.04.1.1 | reverse complement strand
GGGGCGAAGCCGGCCCGCCAATGGATGAGATCGGCAAGCACCGCCGACAGCGACACCCCGGCGACCATGGAGAGCGTCCAGCCGGTCAGCACGACGCCGATCGTTCCGCTCTCGCGGCCGGGCGGCGCGATCGCTGCGGAGCTGGCGTAGATCGCCGGCATGGCGACGCCAGCAGCGATGCCGGCAACGAGCTGGGCCGCGACCAGCGCCGCCACCGTCGGCGCGAGCGCGCTGCCCACCAGCGCCAGCGCAAGCAACAGCAATGCGCCCTGCAGCATGCGGCGGGCGCCGATCCGGTCGATATAGCGGGCAAGAAAAAGCGCGCTGGCCGAGGTGCCGAGGCCGAAGGCAGCGGCGGCCGTCATCACCGCCGGCACGCTTGCCGCGAAGGATGCCGCGACGGCGGGCGCAATCGGCCCTAGAACCAGTGAGTTGGAGCCGATGACGGCGATGCAGCCGGTGAGCAGGTAGGCTGCGGCCGGGATCGGTGCACGGGACGCCGCAGTCAGAATCGCTGATTGATCACTGTTCGACATATCTCCATAGTGGCCGAATTGAATTCAGTATCAATGGAGAATTTCCAAATGGACTCAGAAACAGATGACGTTCAGCGGAACAAGCAGCCAACCCGTGAGGTCGACCCGATCGACCGAAAAATATTAGGCGTTCTGGTCGACGATGCGACCATCAGTTATGCCGAGCTCGGCGATCGTGTCGGCCTGTCGCCGCCGGCGGCGCATGAGCGGGTGAAGCGGCTCAGGCGCAGCGGCGCCATCCGCGCCACCTCGGCGATCATCGATCCGAAGGCCGTGAAGAAGCCGCTGCTCGCCTTCGTGCACATCGATACCAGGGGCTGGGGCAAGACGCCGGAATTGATGGCGATCTCGGAATGCCCGGAAGTGGAAGAGATCCATTCGGTCGCCGGCGACACCTGCATGCTGCTCAAGGTGCGCACCGAGGACACAAGGGCGCTGGAAGGCCTGCTGTCTCGTATCTACGAGACGCCGGGCGTGGTCTCGACGCGCAGCTATGTGGTGCTTTCGACCTATCTCGAACGGCCGGTGCAGCCAGAGATCACGGCCGAATGGCCGGCACCCAAACATATGGCGACGCCTGTCTACTAATCCGCCGGCTTACGGGATCGTGGCGCTGCGATAGGTATCGAGGACGCGCGTGACGCTGGCAATCAGAAGCTCATGCGCGGTCGGCGTGATCCGACCGGCGCCGACCTCGGCATCGAGATGGCCGAGATACTGGCTGATCAGGGGGCGTGGAATCTCGCGATCGCCGAGCGCCGCCAGCAGCGCTTCGGTCGCATGCTGCGCATCGGGTGATGGCCAGTAGTAGCGGATGCGGTCGCTGAAGGAGAAATGCCGCTGCAGGCGCTGCTCGTCAGGCGTTCCCGGATAATATTTCTGCCAATTGCCGGGTGAGGCCAGCATGATGCGTTCCATCGCGGCCGGCAAGCTTTCGCGCGAGGGATCGGGCGCGAGCGCGTCGGCGATGTGGCTCAGGCCATAGAGCGCCTCGCGCAATGCGAAGGTGAGCCAGGGGCCGACCTTGAGGATGGCGAAGCCGTCGCGCACGAGCGCGGCCAAAGCTTCCGCCGGCTGATAGTCGGTCGAATGCGCCTCGAAGACGAATTGCGGCTGGCTTTCCAGGGCCGCGACCAGCTTCGTCGCCCTCTCGGGCGCATAGGCGATGATGTCGGCATTGCCGAATTCGACGCCGGGCTGAACGACGACGCCGACAGCCCGGGCAAAAGCGGCATCGAGGCCGAGACGGCAGAAGGCCTGGCGATGGAGCTCGACCGTGCGGAGCGCATCGGCCGGCTCGGTCACATGCATATGGTCGAGCGCTTCCAGCGCGCCGCCCGGAACCGGCACTTCGGTGCCGATGATGTAGACAGGTTTTTCACCGCCCGAGCGGGCGACCGCCGCCTCGGCAACCGCCGCAAGCTCGGCCGCGCGCGCGGCAATCGTCTCGTCGGCGAGTGCCACGGAATCGCCGGCACAAGCCATGCTGGTGTCGAGATGCAGCTTGGTGAAGCCGGCGGAGGCATAGGCGTCGATCATCGCCGCCGCCTTGTTCATCGCTTCCGCCGCGGGCAGATGCTTCCAAGGATTCGGGCCGAGGTGATCGCCGCCGAGGATCAGCCGGTCGAACGGAAAGCCGGTCCTGCCTGCTTGCGTCTCGACGAAGGCTCGAAAGGCGGCCGGGGTCATGCCGGTATAGCCGCCCTCGTGATTGACCTGGTTGCAGGTCGCCTCGATCAGCACATCGGCGCCATTCCTCGCGCCGTGGCGGAGCGTCGCTTCGATCACCAGCGGGTGCGCCGAACAGATCGAGGCGATGCCGCCCTTCGCGCCTGCCGCGCGGCGAGCGGCGATGCCCGCAAATCTTGCCGTGGCGCCGGTCATGCGCGTGCGGTCGCTTTTGCGATGAAGGCCTCGACGTCGGCGAGCCGGTGAATGCCTTCCATCGGCCCCTTGCGGGTAACGGCGAGCGCGCCGCAGGCATTGGCGATGCGCAGTGCATCGGCGGGCGAGGCACCGCGCAGCCAGAAGGAAACGAAGGCGGCGCCGAAGCAATCGCCGGCGCCGGTCGGATCGACTTCCTCGACCACAAAGCCGGGCATGGCGAGCGTGCCCTTGCGGTCGTGATAAGTGGCGCCATCGGCGCCTTTCTTCAGCACGATGCAGGAGATGCCTCGCCCCAGCAATTCGCGGACCGCGGCCTGTTCGTCGCTGGCGGAGGAGAAAAGGAACAGTTCGTTGCCGCTCGGCAGGAAGACATCTGTCTGCGCGAGCACATGATCGAGCGCCTGACGCGTGCCGGACGCCTGCATGATCTCGCGACGGATGTTCGGATCGAAGGACACCGTGCCGCTCTTGGCCTTCACGGCCGCGATCGCGGCGAGTGCGACGTCGGTGGCGCGATCGGAAAAAAGCGAAGAGCCCATGACATGGACATGATCGGCTCCGGCCAAGAGCCGCTTGGCGGCATCGTCCATTTCCAAAAGGCCGGCGGCGCTGTTCCGGATATTGAAAACAAAATGCCTGGATGCATCGGTCCGGTAGGCGACGAAGGCGGTGCCGGTTGCATGGCCTTCACGGACGGCGATTGCCGAAACGTCGGCGCCGAGCGCGCTGAGCCGGTCGATGTTCAACTGGCCGAAATCGTCTCCGCCGACGGCGCCGATGAGACCCGCAGGCTGGCCGAGCGCCGCCGCTTGGCCGATGAAGATCGCCG
>NZ_RZSN01000312.1:0-3272 GCF_003997315.1 Mesorhizobium sp. M1A.F.Ca.IN.020.04.1.1 | reverse complement strand
CGTTGACCGGGATCATGAAGGCGCCGGGCCCGCCGATCACGCAGTCGCTGTAGTAGCGGTCGAGATTGGCGACGTCGAAGGCGCCGCCGTACCCGCCCCTTGTCATCAGCGGCAGTCCGTTGATGGTGATGCCCTGCCTCACCACCTCGTCGCGCGTGATGTCGACCGGCGCGCCCTGGTTGTTGGGTCCGTCGCCCGAAACGTCGATGACGCGCTTGGTCCCCTGAAAGCCGCTTTCGGCGAAAAGGTCGCTGCCGAAGGCAAGTGCGCCGGAGATCGAAGTACGTCGCGCGCTGTCCGGCGGACGCGCGTTCATCTGCGCAACCACCCGTTCGGCGTCGGCGCGATTGGCAATCGCTGTCCACGGTACGACGACCCGCTGCCATCTGGTGCCGGCCCACTCGACATAGGTGACCGCGATCTTGCCGTGGACGCCATCGGCGATGGCCTTGAGCACGTTGTCATCCGTCAGTGCCGCCGCATAGCCACGGCGCTGGATCTCGAGTTCGGCCGGCGACATGGAGAGCGAAACATCGACTGCGAGCACCAGCTCGACATCTACCGGCTCTATCGCACTCGATCGCGTGGGCGGGCCGAGGAGCAGCGCCAGCGCGGCGGCGCCGGAAAGCCAATGCGTTGTTCGGCCCAAAGCGGACATGACGCAACGGTAAGCGATAATCGCGCATGAACAAAGCAAAAAGGCCCGGCGTCGACCGGGCCTTCCACCAATCCGGACGAACGCGCGCTCGCTTAGCTGCGCGGCTTGAGATTCTCCGGGTCGTAAAGCGGCTTGTAGCCGACGCCGGCCACCTCGACCGGATAGGTCTCGCCGAAATACTCCACCTGCAGCTTGCGACCTTCCTGGCAGTAGGCCCAGGGCAGATAGGCGAGCGCGATGTTCTTGCCGATGGTCGGGCCGTAGGCGACCGACGTGGTGAAGGAGCGCCGGCCGAGCTCGTCGACCAGCGTCTCGCCGGTCGCGGGATCCTGCACCGGCATGATGCCGACCGGATAGCGCGCGACGCCCTTGGAATCGGTGTTCTCGGTCATCACCAGCGTGCAGAGCATAGCCGGCTGATGCTCGCGGGCGCGATATTCCAGGTGCTTGGCCTTGCCGCAGAAGTCGTTCTCCTTGACCTTCGGGCGGGCAAGATCTGCCTCGAGCAGATTGTATTCGGTCAAGAGGTCGGCGTTCTGCAGCCGCAGGCTCTTCTCCATGCGGCGCGTGTTGGCGTAGGTCTCGACGCCGAACGGCATCACACCGGTCGAGCGCAGCGCGTCCCAGACGGCGAGCCCGTCCTCATAGCGCATATGCAGTTCCCAGCCCTGCTCGCCGACATAGGAGATGCGGAAGGCGGTGACGTCCTTTCCGCCGATCCTGATCGGCTTGATCGCCGCGAACGGGAAATTGTCCGGCGTCAGCCCGTTCGGGTCCTCGACCACCTTCTGCAGCGTCGTGCGAGCATTAGGTCCCCAGATGCCGATGGTGACGTATTTTTCGGTGACATCGGTGACAGTGACATCGAAACCTTTGTCCTGCGCGGTGCGCTGCATGTAGCGGAAGTCGCGCGGCCCGGCGTCGGCGCCGTCGATGACGCGGCAGCGATCGGCCATGCGGATCACGGTGAAGTCGGCGCGCACCATGCCCTCCTCGTCGAGGAAGTGGGTGTAGATGCCCTTGCCGATATTGTTGTCGCCGCCGATCTTGGCCGCGCACAGCCATTCCAGCAGCGCGACATGGTCCGGCCCCTCCACGTCGTACATCGAAAAATGCGAGAGGTTGACGATGCCGCAATCCTCGCTCATCGCCAGATGCTCGGCATTGGAGACGCGCCAGAAATGGCGGTTGTCCCACTCATTCTCGCGCACCGGGACGCGGTTGGCGTATTTTTCCAGGAGATGCTCGTTGGCGGCATAGCCATGGGCGCGCTCCCAGCCGCCCAGCTCCATGAAGTAGCCGCCGAGTTCCTTCTCGCGCTCCCAGAACGGCGAGCGGCGGATGTTGCGGCCCTTGGAGAACGGCTCGCGCGGATGCACCGCCGGATTGTAGACCTTCATCGCCGTCTCGGTGCAGCGATCCCAGATGAACTCTTCCTTCGTCTGGTGCGGGTAGAAGCGCGCATAGTCGATGGCGTGATGATCGATCGCGGTGCGGCCGTCGGTCATCCAGTCGGCGATCAGCTTGCCCATACCCGGGCCGTCCTTGACCCAGATGGCGACGGCGTACCAGAGGCCCCTGACCTTCTGGCTTTCGCCCATCGAAGGCCCGCCATCGGTCGTCACCTGCAGCAGCCCGTTGAAGGAATGGCCTTCATTGTAGCCGAGCTCGCCGAGGATCGGCGTCAGTTCCATGGCGCGCTCCAGCGGCGCCATGATCTGCTCCATGTCGAGGTCGCGCTGCGAGGGCGAGAGCCGCGCCTGGTCTTTTTCCAGCAGGTCGCGCGGATGGCAAAGGCGCGGATTGGTCTCCTCGTAATAGCCCCATTCGATCTGCCCGCCCTCCGCGGTCTTGGGATCCCCGGTGTCGCGCATATAGGCCGAGTTGCCCTGGTCGCGCAGCAGCGGCCAGCCGATCTCCTTGCCGGTGCCGGCGAACTCGTTATACGGGCCGAAGAAGGTCAGCGGGTGGTCGATCGGCATGACCGGCAGGTCTTCGCCGACCAGTGCCGCGGTCAGCCGGCCCCAAATGCCGGTGCAGACGACCACATAATCGGCTTCGATCGTGCCGCGCTCGGTCACGACGCCCTTGATGCGGCCGTTCTCGACGATCAGGTCCTTGGCCGAGGTGTTGGCGAAAGCCTGGAGTTTGCCGGAAGCGACACCCTGGTCGACGAGCTTGCCGGCCACCGTCTGCGAGCGCGGGATGACGAGACCGGCGTCGGGGTCCCACAACCCGCCCTGCACAAGATGCTCCTCGATCAGCGGGAACTTCTGCTTGATCTCGGCCGGCTCGATCAGGCGCGCGCGGGTGCCGAATGCCTTGGCGGAAGCAATCTTGCGCTTGATCTCGTCCATGCGGCCATCGTCGCCGACGCGCGCGACTTCGAGGCCGCCGATGCGCGCGTAATGCCCCATCTTCTCGTAGAAATCGATGGAATAGAGCGTCGTCCAGCAGGAGAGAAAATCGTGGCTGGTCGTGTAGCAGAAGTCCGAGGCATGCGCGGTCGAGCCGATATCGGTCGGGATGCCCGACTTGTCGATGCCCACGATGTCGTCCCAACCGCGCTCGATCAGGTGATGGGCGACCGACGCGCCGACAATACCGCCAAGAC
>NZ_RZSN01000311.1:0-3309 GCF_003997315.1 Mesorhizobium sp. M1A.F.Ca.IN.020.04.1.1 | reverse complement strand
GTGCTGGCGATCGCGGTCATCGTCGATTCTCTCGCCCGCCGCTCGCGTGTCTCACACGGCCGCGCCTGACGGCCTATCGAAGAGGATCGCAATGTCTGAAAGTCTTTCCGGCAAGGTTGCCGCAATCACTGGCGCTGCCTCGGGCATCGGGTTGGAATGCGCCCGCACCATGCTCGCAGCCGGCGCGAAGGTCGTCCTTGTCGACCGGGCCGAGGACCGGCTTCAGAAACTTGTCGCGGAGCTCGGCGACAATGCTTATGCGGTTGTCACCGACCTGCTCGATCCGGCGAGCGTCAACCGCATGATGCCCGAGATCCTCGAAAGAGCGGGCCAACTCGACATCTTCCATGCCAATGCCGGCGCCTATGTCGGCGGGGAGGTGGCATCGGGCGACCCCGATCAGTGGGATAGGATGCTCAACCTCAACGTCAACGCCGTGTTCCGCACGGTGCACGCCGTGCTGCCGCATATGATCGAGCGGAAGAAGGGCGATATCATCGTCACCAGTTCGGTGGCCGGCTTCGTTCCCGTGGTCTGGGAGCCGATCTACACCGCCTCGAAATTCGCCGTGCAGGCATTCGTCCATACGGTCCGGCGCCAGGTGCTGAAGCACGGCATTCGCGTCGGTGCAGTCGCTCCCGGTCCGGTGGTGACGGCGCTGCTCAGCGACTGGCCAAAGGCCAAGATGGAAGAAGCGCTCGCCGCCGGCAGCCTGATGGAGGCGAAGGAAGTGGCGGACGCCGTGCTGTTCATGCTGACGCGACCGCGCAACATCACCATTCGCGACCTCGTCATCCTGCCGCAGAGCGTGGACATCTGAGCGGCTTGCCGACCGGCCTTCGCAGAACGGAACCGCCGCCATGATCCTCGACCGCTTCCGACTGGACGACAATGTCGCGCTGGTGACCGGCGGCACGCGCGGCATCGGCCTCGCCATCGCGAAGGCGCTCGGCGAAGCCGGCGCACGCGTCGTCGTTGCGGGCCGGACGATGAAGGATGATGCGCGGCAGGAACTCGCGGGCCTCGCCTTCGACTTTCACGCCGCCGAGATGCTGGACGAGAAAGCGCCGGACAGGCTGGTCGCCGACACGCTCGCCAAGGCCGGCCGCCTCGACATCCTGGTCAATAGCGCCGGCATCGCCATCCATGGCGACAGCGGCGACTATCCGGAGGACATCTGGCGGCAGACGATGGCGATCAATGTCGATGCCGTCTTCCGCTGCTGCAGGGCGGCGCTGGCGCCGATGCGGCGCCAGGGAGGCGGCGCGATCCTCAATGTCGGCTCGATTTCCGGCATCGTCTCCAACATTCCCCAGAACCAGGTTGCCTATAGCAGTTCCAAGGCGGCGGTGCACATGATGACCAAGAGCCTCGCCAGCGAGGTGGCGGCCGATAACATCCGCGTCAACGCCGTCGCGCCCGGCTATATCGAAACGGACCTTTCGCGCGGCGGCATCGAGAATCCGGAATGGTTCCCGATCTGGCGCGGCATGACGCCGATGGGCCGCGTCGGCCAGCCGGAAGAAGTTGCGGCGGCCGCACTTTTCCTGTGCTCTCCCGCCTCAAGCTACGTGACCGGCGAGGTGCTGGTCATCGACGGCGGCTATACCACACGCTGAGATGGCGCTGAGCTTAGGGCGCTGAGACAGGAGAATTGCGATGAAACTCAAGGACAAGGTCGCCGTCGTCACTGGCGGCGCGCAAGGCATCGGCGCAGCCATCGTGCGCGGTTTCGCCGCCGAAGGCGCCCATGTCGTGATCGCCGATATGGCACTAGACAAGGCGGAAGCGCTTGCGCGCGAGCTCGAAGGCAAAGCTACCGCTCTGCAACTCGACGTGCGCGACCTCGCCTCGATCGAGGCGATGGTCGCTTCGGTGACGAGGACGCATGGCGGGATCGACATATTGGTCAACAATGCCGCCGTCTTCGACATGGGGCCGCTTCTCGAGATTTCGGAGAAGAGCTTCGACCTGCAGTTCTCGGTCAATGTGAAAGGGCTGTTGTTTACGCTGCAGGCGGTGGCCAAGCGCATGGTCGCCCAAGGGCGCAAGGGGAAGATCATCAACATGGCCTCGCAGGCGGGACGGCGCGGCGAGGCGCTGGTCGCCGTCTATTGCGCCACCAAGGCCGCCGTAATCAGCATCACGCAATCGGCCGGCCTTGCACTGATCAAGCACGGCATCAACGTCAACGGCATCGCGCCTGGTGTGGTCGACACACCGATGTGGGACCAGGTCGACGCCCTGTTCGCGCGCTACGAGAACCTGCCGATCGGCGAGAAGAAGCGGCAGGTCGGGCTGGCGGTGCCGGCGGGGCGCATGGGCGATCCCGACGATTACCGGGGTGCGGCTGTCTTCCTGGCATCGAGCGAGGCCGACTACGTCGTGGCGCAGACGCTCAATGTGGACGGCGGCAACTGGATGAGTTGATTGGCCGAAGCTCGAGGCCCCGCCTGCGACAATCGGGCAGGAACGATCTGGCGGCTGACGCATTTTGGTTCCCATCAACCATTTGAGGGAACCATGCGCATCGCTCATGTCGCGCCGCTCTATGAATCCGTGCCGCCGAAACTATATGGCGGCACCGAGCGGATCGTGTCCTATCTCACCGAAGCGCTGGTGGAAGTCGGGCACGAAGTGACCCTGTTCGCCAGCGGCGACAGTGAGACCTCGGCGCGGCTGGTGCCCGGTCGCGACCAGGCGATCCGTCTCGATCCGCGGCCGAAAAAGTCCGAGATTGCGGCGCATATGGCGATGCTTTGCCAGGTGCGCGAGCGGGCGGACGAGTTCGACGTCATACACTTCCATCTCAGCCATTTCGTGCATTTTCCATTCTTCGAACATATGGCGGGGCGAACGGTGACGACCCCGCATGGCCGGCTCGACTATGTCGACCTGGCGCCGGCCTACAAGCGCTTCCCGCGCTTTCCGATGATCTCCATCTCGCACAGCCAGAAGCGCGGATTGCCCGACGCCAACTGGCTGGCGACGATCCATCACGGGATTCCGGTCGATGCGTATCAGCCCACGTACAATCCCTCGGCCGAGGAACCCTATTTGGCTTTCCTGGGCCGGCTGTCTCGCGACAAGCGCCCGGATCGAGCGATCGAGATCGCGCGGCGTTCCGGTTTGAAGCTTAAGCTGGCGGCCAAGATCGGCGATGACGATCGCGCCTATTTTCACGACGAGATCGAGGCGCTCATCGACGGCGACCGGGTCGACTATATCGGCGAGATCGCGGAACACGAGAAGGCCGAGTTTCTCGGCAATGCCGCGGGCCTGCTGTTTCCCATCGACTGGCCGGAGCCG
>NZ_RZSN01000030.1:0-40871 GCF_003997315.1 Mesorhizobium sp. M1A.F.Ca.IN.020.04.1.1 | reverse complement strand
GATTCGGGTCGGCAGCAGATAGAATCCGGCGGTGGGCGCCAGCGATGTCGCCATCACCGCCATTACGAAGCTGCAGAGAATTATCGGAAGAAGTGTCGTCAGCCAGCGCTTCCCGATGTAGCGATAGATTAGGAACATCAGGATTGGGGCGAAGATGTAGTACTGCTCCTCTACGGAAAGCGACCAGGTGTGCAACAGTGGTCGAAGCGCGGCATCGATCGAGAAGTAACTTGACGTTTTCCAGAAAAAAACGTTCGACCAGAAGGTCGAGGCAGCTATGATGCTAAGACCGAATTCGCGCAGATCCGATGGCAGAAGAATGAACAATGCGGCAATGCAGGTGAGAAGCATCACAAAGACGAGAGCCGGCAGAATGCGCCGGGCACGGCGCCAGTAGAAGTTGACGATCGAAAATTGGCCGCGTTCAAGGTCATCCAAGAGGCTTCCGCTGATCAGGTAGCCGGAGATGACGAAGAAGATATCGACCCCGCTAAAGCCACCCGGGATCGCCGAAATTCCGAAATGAAAGAGTACGACCGGAAGTACAGCAACAGCCCTAAGGCCCGCGATATCGCGCCTATATTGCATCCAGCGGTTCCTTTGATTTTAGATCAGGACGAGATTGGAAGCTTTCAATCTCCGGTAGGAGTGCTGCCAAGATAAGGGCCGGTATCAGCCACCTTTATCCGTCCCGAATGTTCTGTAAGTGGCAACTGGTACAGAAGCACGATCGCCATCGCCGGACTTGACGGCCTGATTGTCGAGCAGATCGCGCGGATCGTTGACCATCACGGCCAGGTTAAATCCTGTCGAACAACCAAGCGGCTGTTTGAAGGATTCTTCATTGGGTAAGGCACCATATGAGGGACAGACCGGCGGACGGGCGTGATAGACAATCGCCTCAATTCGCACTGAGCCGGCGTCGTGTTGATCGAGCAATTGAATGTTGTCTGCTTCGATTGCCAACTGCCTGGCCTGATGGGCTACCCCTGCGCTGAGCTGGGGCGAACCGCTGATGAGGAGGTGGAGGGCATCGAATCGGCCGCGACTGGCCTTGTTTAGGAAATCACGCAAACGCTGCCGTTCGGAAGCGCGCAGGCTTTGCAACGTCAGGAGGGTGGTCTCCTCTCGGACAAGCATTGATGCCGATGGTTCGACATCAACTGGCGTAGTGCTTGTGCAGCCACTTACGCTTGGTGCCAGAGCGACAAAGAGGACTATAAAACGCAACATCATTGGACGACACTATTCGATGATGAAGCCGAGACCGCCCTGGGCGCTTGGCGCGCCCGCACGGATAGCAGCGCGGTCTCGCGGGGGACTTGCCACGGAATTCGTCGGAGCGCCCCCTCCGTTCAAAGCCGGTGCCGCCCGCTCCGTAGGTGCGCTCATCTGGTTTGGGTTGGAGCCTGGTCTTACAATGTAAGGCGTAACTAGAATGACCAGTTCTGACTCCTCTTTTTGAAACGAGGACGAGCGAAAAAGCGGTCCCAGGATCGGCATTTCTCCGAGCCAGGGAAAGGCCCTGACATCATTGTTGACGTTCCGCCTGATTAGACCGCCGATTGCGAAGCTCTGCCCACTGGCGAGTTCGACGACCGTATCGGCTCGGCGCGTGGAAACTGCCGGCACGGAAATTCCGTTGATTTGCACGGCACCTTGCGTCGACAGTTCACTGACTTCGGGCGTTACGTGAATGTTGATTTGATTGTTGCTGAGAACTGTCGGCACAAATTCCAGACTGACGCCGAAGTGACGGAATTCAACCGATACCTGCCTGTTTTCCTGCAGGACAGGAATGGGAAATTCGCCGCCAGCTAGAAAGCTGGCTTTTTCACCCGACATAGCGGTGAGGTTCGGCTCAGCCAGGACGGAAGCTATATGCTCCTTGGCGAGCGCGTCGAGAACCGCGCTGACGTTGACGACACCGTTGTCGAATCCGATTTCTGCTGTACCGCCACCCTGGGTTGAACCAGATCCAGCGCTTGCACCGCTTCCGCTTAGAACGCCCACTTTGAAATTGCCGATTTGACCGAAGGCGGACAGGTTGACGCCAAGTGACTTCATGGCGCTGCGTGAGACTTCGGCTACGCGCACGCTGAGGTTAACTTGCAGGGATCCAGCGACCTTGATGTTGTTGACGACTTGCGCTCCGTCGCCCAGATATTGCTCAGTGACTCTTTTTGCGGTGTCGGCGACCTCTGCGTCGGGCGCCGTCCCGCTAAGGATTGCGCCGCGCGGCGTATAGTTGACGCGGATGGGATAGTCGCCGACCTGCTCCCGCAACATGGCGCGTAAATCCCCGATCGGTTGCGTGACAACGATACGCAATTCGGCGAGAGGCTCGCCGTTGCCGTCCAAGGCGAATAGGCTGGTCCGCCCCGATTTCTTGCCAAAGACGAAGATTGTTTTGCTCGATGGTGCCTGAAAATCCGCGATCGTCGGGTCAGCAACAAAGATGGTCGTGGCTGGCGCGGGCAGATGAACGGTCTCCCCGAGCGAAGAGGAAAGGGTCAGCGTGGCATTGATGCTATTCGAAGCCGCACGCGGCGCGCCTTTGTCCTGCTTGTTTTGCGCCGCGACACCAAGTGGGAAAGTCACAATAAGCGCGCAGAGGAGATGGCCCAGGTAACGGGGCACTGCAGGTCTCGGAACCTTGATGGCGATCGCCCGCCAATTGAGCGCAGGGCAAGGATGTTGAAGGATCAGCAAAATAGATCTTCTTTCGATTCGACAAACTATGCGGATGACGCGTCAGTCAATTCTAGAATGTAGCCAATGCCACGGATGGTCTTGATCCGTGGCGTTGCACCTGATCTGGTCAGATGTCCACGTAAACGATAGATTCCGACTTCAAGCGCGTTGGCAGACACGTCGTCGTTGAACGAATAGAGGTGATCTTCCAACTGCGCACGGGGCACGATGCGGCCTGCCCGGTTAAGCAGATGCTCTAGAATACAGAGTTCGCGACGTGCGATCATCATTGGGTGCCCAGCAACGAAAACCTGCCGGGCGACCGGATCGAAGTTGAGATTGCCAAATACGAGCCTCAGGTCGGTCATCTGTGACGCCCGGCGCAGAATGGCTCTCATTCTGGCGATAAGCTCATCGGTAGAGACGGGTTTGAGCAGAAAGTCGTCCGCACCACCGTTGAAGATCGCAATTCGCTTATCGAGATCGTTAAGGCTGCTCATAATGACGGCAGGAACTGAATGCCCGTGGGTCCTCAACTGCCTCAGCCAACCCAAGCCATCGCCATCTGGCAGAGCCAATTCCAGCAGGAGAATTTCATAGCTGGCGCAAGAAAATGCACTCGAGGCCAGTTCCAGAGTACCAACGACATCAACGACGAAGCCGCCATCCCCGAGCGCAAGTCGCATGGCGCGCGCAAGATCCGCATGATGATCCACGAGCAGCGTTCGCATTTCATCTCCTATCGAAGAGAGACGCGTCACCGGCGGCCATCTGATCGGAGCACACGGCGCGCAACTCGTCGCATCTCTCGGAACAGGTCCGAGTTGGAGGGACATGCAAGTCGCTCGGTGGCAATAGGCGCGGGTGAGGACCAACTGACGGGCTCAAATACGCCGGTCGGCGAACCCACGACGCCAGCAACCCGCGTGCGATTTCTCGTTGCATCATCTCTCCTACGTGCAGCCCCTGCGCTCGCAAGGCAGCGTCGCGGCCCAGAGCCCGATTCCCACAGAGGGTAGGGTTAGCTTTCGAGAAACTGATTGAACAAATCGATTATTTGGATCGAATGCATCCACGGTATGGATGCAGCGCCGCATCTTCAACGACTGCGGCTTCCTGATGGATTGTTGTGTCTGTCGTGCTATGCTATTTTCGCTGTCCTTCAAGGCTGGCGAGTCTGGTGGAACCTGCGCGTCATTGGCTGTGGTAGCTTGATGCTCAAAAATGGAGCGCCCCGCGGAAAGCCGCTCTCAGATTTCCAAAAAGCCTTGCTGGTCCAAAAGAGCACTTCGCGTCTCGACACCAAAATGGGCGAGGAAAACTGACGTCTGACAGGGATGTGTATGCAACAGCCGATTTGCGGCACCAGGAAACGACCGCGTTCAGGCTGGAGATCGACGACCAACGGCTCCTCGATTTCCGCATTCAGGCCACGACGATCGACCGCTTTCCAAGCTCTTCCTGTGCGGGCGGATGCCGGCAAACAGCAGCACAGGGTCAGGGAAACCGCGAGCGGGCCTGCTTGATCGCCATGATCACATTGCCGCTGTTGCGCGTGCGGACCGGAATGCATTCGGTCCAGCCGGTGGCAATTTCGGTCAGCACCATCGTCTGCACGAAGCTCCCCGACCAAGACGTGCCCGAATGCGCTCAACAAAGCCGGGCGGCGGATCTTTCCAATCGCCGAAGGTGCGGGCTTGCACCGAGCGGCGAACTGCCGAACTCATTCCTGCCCGGCGGCGCTGGCCGCCGCGAGCGACGATGCGGACCTCAGCCGCTCCGAAGCCTCCCACAACACGATGAGCGCCTCGCGGACATCGCTGCCGTAACAGCGGCTGCGGCTCTTGCCCGCAGACGGCCTCTGCTCACGACGGTTCATAAGACGGATCGCGCGCGCTTGCGATAATAGCCGATTACCGCCCCGAACTCATTCAGAATGCGCCGCTTGTCAACGCCGCGATAACGCTCCACGATCGCCGCTTCAGTTCCGACCGTGTCGCCATGCTGAGCCGCGCCATACTTCCCCCGAACCGGAATGGCACGACCTGTCCAATGCGGCTCGTTGCCTTCCTTAATTCGCTGACCGGAAAGGTACCGGAAGTCGTCTAACGCATCTTACCCGCTGAAACGGCGGCAACACCTCGACCTCAATCGCAGATCTTAGGAAATAGACGATCGCGTGGGGGCCTGTGAGCATCCGTTCACCGGGTTTCCGTCATCGGCTGAGGCGAATTGCCACCATCGACCGTTATCGGATGGGCCGCGATACGTCGCCGTATCATGATTAGGGGGCGCACCTAGCGGAGCCATAGCTCTCCACCCAGCCATGTTCCCCTCGTTGGAAGATGTCCGGCGGACCAGAGGGGTGCTGTCCCGTCAGCTTTTCCTGAAGAGCGGCCAAGGCAATCCCTACCAATCCATCACCACCTTCCCCGAATTGCCGCTCTTCATCGCCTCGAAACCGTCGAGGTAGTCATCGACCCCGATGCGGTGTGTGATCAGGCCCGATACGTCGAGAGGACCCTGCACCAGCGCGATCATCTTGTACCAGGTCTCGAACATCTCGCGGCCGTAGATCCCTTGAGATGCAGCATCTTGAAGATGACCTTGTTCCAGTCGATCTCGAAGCCGGTCGGCGCAATGCCCAGAATGGCGATCTTGCCGCCATTGTTCATGGTATCGATCATGTCGCGGAAGGCGGGGGCTGCGCCCGACATTTCGAGGCCGACGTCAAACCCCTCGGTCATGCCGAGCGCCGGCATGACGTCGCGCAGCTTTTCCTTCGAGGCGTCGACGACATGCTGGACGCCGAGCTTTTTCGCCAGTGCCAGCCGCACCGGGTTGATGTCAGTGATGACCACTTTGCGCGCACCGACGCATTGGGCGACGAGCGCGCCCATGATGCCGATCGGCCCGGCGCCAGTCACCAGCACGTCCTCGCCGACCAGATCGAAGGACAGTGCGGTGTGAACGGCATTGCCCAAGGGATCGAAGATTGCGGCGATCTCGTCGGGCACATCGTCGGGAATCGGCACGACATTGTGCTGCGGGATCGCCAGATACTCGCCGAAGGCGCCCGGCCGGTTGACGCCGACGCCGAGTGTGTTGCGGCACAGATGCCCTCGCCCGGCGCGACAGTTGCGGCAATGGCCGCAGACGATGTGGCCTTCGCCCGATACACGCTGGCCGACCTTGTATTCGGTGACCGCTGCGCCGAAATCGGCAACGGTGCCGACGAATTCATGGCCCGTCACCATCGGCACCGGCACCGTCTTCTGCGCCCACTGGTCCCAATTGTAGATGTGCACGTCGGTGCCGCAGATCGCCGTCTTCTTGATCTTGATCAGCACGTCGTTGGGGCCGATTTCCGGCACCGGCACCTCTTCCATCCAGATGCCCGGTTCGGCCTTGGCCTTCACAAGCGCCTTCATCATGTTCGACATCAGGATTTCCCTATTCCGTGATTGCGCTTCTGGCGAGATAGCCTGCACAACGGGAAGGTAGGCCACTAACTCGTTTGAACGTCCGGAATGGTCAGCCCCGCCTGCTCGGCCTCGCGGCGCAAATTCTGACGGGGCCTGGGGCCGATCTGCTGGATCACCAATCCGGCTGCCAGTGAGCCAAGGTCGCCGCAGGTCTGCAAGTCACGGCCTTGCGTGTAGCCATGCAGGAAGCCGGCGGCATAGAGATCGCCGGCGCCCGTCGTGTCGATCAGCTCCTTGATGGCGGTCGCCTTGATCACCACGGTCTCGTCGCCGCGCACGATCACCGAGCCTTTTTCCGATCGGGTCACGGCGGCGATGCGGCAATCCTTGCGAATCTGCGCCAGCGCTTCGTCGAACGACGCCGTCTGGTAAAGCGATTTGATCTCGTGGCTGTTGGCAAAGACGATGTCGACGGTACCCGAACGCATCAGCTCGAGGAACTCGTCGCGGTAGCGGTCGACGCAGAACGAATCCGACAGGGTCATCGACACTTCGCGGCCTGCCGCGTGCGCCAGCATCGCCGTCTGGCGGATTGCTTCCTTGGCGCGCGGCGGATCCCACAGATAGCCTTCGAAATAGGTGACCTTGGCGCCAGAGGCCTTGTCCGCCTCGACATCCTCAGGCCCGAGCTCGACGCAGGCGCCGAGATAGGTGTTCATCGAGCGCTCGCCGTCGGGCGTGACGAAGATCATCGAGCGCGCCGTCGGCGGTTCACCCTTGAGCGGCGTGGTGTCGAAGGCGACGCCTTGCGCATGGATGTCGTGGGCGTAGATTTCGCCCAGCGCATCGTTGGAGACCTTGCCGAAGAAGGCGGCGCGGCCGCCAAAGCTGGCGACGCCGGCCGCCGTGTTGCCGGCGCTGCCGCCGGAGGCCTCGATCGCCGGACCCATGCGGCTGTAGAGCAGCTCGGCGCGCCTTGTGTCGATGAGGTTCATCGCTCCCTTGATGATGCCGTTGGTCTCGAGGAATGCCTCGTCGCACTGGGCGATGATGTCGACAATGGCATTACCGATGCAGAGCACGTCATAATCCGCATCAAAATCTCCGCCAAAAACCCGAGCCGGCTTCTTGCCATGCCGGCCGGGCGTGGTCTCGCGAGTTGAAATGGGTTGCCGCATGCGCTTGATCCAGCCGCCCTCACGCAGCTGCCGGTCCTGCTTCACGCAGCAAATCGTCAGCTTTGTCCGTCTTCTCCCAGGTGAACTCAGGCTCTTCACGCCCGAAGTGTCCGTATGTCGCCGTCTTGCGGTATATCGGGCGTAAGAGATCAAGCATCTTGATGATGCCTTTCGGTCGGAGATTGAAAACCTCGAGAACAAGGCGCTCGATCCTTTTTTCCTCGATCCTTGCGGTTCCGAAAGTATTGACCATGACAGAAACCGGACTGGCCACGCCGATCGCGTAGGCAAGCTGAACCTCGCAGACCTCCGCAAGGCCGCTGGCAACGATGTTCTTCGCGACATACCGGGCGGCATAGGCCGCCGAGCGGTCAACCTTGGATGGGTCCTTGCCCGAAAAGGCACCGCCGCCGTGACGCCCGGTCCCACCGTAGGAATCGACGATGATCTTCCGTCCTGTGAGGCCGCAGTCGCCGGCAGGCCCACCGACCACGAACCGCCCTGTTGGGTTGACCAGAAATCTGATCCCCGAAGTATCCAGGTGGGCCGGCAGGACCGGTTTTATGATCTCCTCAATGACGCCTTCGCGTACCGTGGCTTGTGAGACCGCTTCGTCATGCTGCGTCGACAGGACTATGGTATCCAGCGCCACCGGGCGGAGCCCTTCGTAGCGTACGGACACTTGAGATTTCACGTCCGGACGCAGCCAGCCAAGCTGTCCCGCTTTCCGGACCTCGGCCTGTCTTTTCGTCAAATGGTGAGCGAGTTGGATCGGCAGGGGCATCAATGTATCCGTCTCGTTGCATGCGAATCCAAACATGATGCCCTGATCCCCTGCCCCCTGCCCGAGATCCTGCCCTCGTCCTTCATCAACGCCCTGGCTTATGTCGGGCGACTGCTCGGTGAGGGCCAGAACGACGGCGCAACGTCGACCATCAAAGCCAATCGCATCATCGTCGTAGCCAATATCGAGTATCGTATCGCGGGCGACTTGGCTGTAATCGATGTGGGCATGGCTGGTGATCTCGCCAGCCACAACGACCATCCCCGTCTTCACCAACACTTCACAGGCGACGCGCGCCTTCGGATCGGTGCGCAGGACCGCATCGAGAATGGCATCGGAGATGTTGTCTGCCATCTTATCGGGGTGTCCCGCGCCGACGGATTCGGAAGAGAACACGAACTGCCTGGTCATAAAAATGCCCTCGCTTCAAGTGCTGGAGTTAGTGAGGAGTTTCTGGATTGGGGTGGCTTATCGGTCGGGGATGCCGGGAACATCGAACGCAGTGCAGAAGTCGGCAACGTCTCTTCGTACGCTCGCATGAACTTCCTGGTCATCGGGCTGGCGGCAGACCGAGTCGATGAAAGCGGCGATCTGCACCATCTCCGTTTCGCGCATGCCCATGGACGTCACCGCTGGTGTCCCTAAGCGGATGCCGCTTGTCAGCGCCGGATGCCGCCGGTCGCCCGGGACCATATTGAAATTCGCAATGATGCCTGCACGCGATAAGCGCTCCGCATAGGCTTTGCCTGACAGCGGCCGGTCCCGAAGATCAAGGATCAGCATGTGATTGTCAGTGCCCCCGGTGACGAGTTCATAACCTCGCTCCAGAAGCGCCTGGGCCAGAGCCTTGGCGTTGTGGACGATCTGCTGACCGTAGACACGAAAGGACGAGTTCGCTGCTTCCTGCAAAGCGACGGCAAGCGCGGCGATAGTATTCATATGCGGTCCGCCTTGCAGAAGAGGGAACACGGCGCGGTCTATACGTTTGGCCAGATTGTGTTTGCTCTTCGGATGATGGAGGGGCTGATAACGGTCTTCATTCCTTGATAAAATGAAGCCACCCCGGGGACCGCGGATCGACTTGTGAGAGGTGCTGGTGACCACATCGCAATGGGGCACGGGGTTCGGATGCACTCCTGCGACAACCAGGCCGCTGATGTGGGCGATGTCAGCCACCAGATACGAGTTCACCTCCGAAGCAATTTCGGCCATTGCCGCGTAGTCAAAAATACGCGGATAAGCAGTTCCGCCGACCCAAATTAGCTTCGGGCGTTCCCGCTTGGCGGTCTCGCGCAAGTGGTCATAGTCAATTTGCTGTGTCTTTTCGTGCAGCCTGTACGGGACGCGCTGATAATCGCTGCCGGAAAAATTGACGGACCAACCGTGAGTCAGATGGCCGCCTTCGGGTAAAGGCAAGCCCATCACTTTGTCACGGGGGCTCAAAAGCGCGCGATAGACAGCCTGGTTGGCTGGCGAGCCTGAATAAGGCTGGACGTTGGCGTGTTCACTGCCAAATAGCGCTTTCAGGCGCTCGATCGCGAGGGTCTCAAGCTCATCGACGATCTCGTTTCCGGCGTAGTAGCGCGCACCGGGGTATCCCTCGGCATACTTGTTGGTGAAAATCGACCCGGTCGCTTCCAACACCGCCGAGGAGGCAAAGTTCTCGGAGGCGATCAGTTT
This sequence comes from Mesorhizobium sp. M1A.F.Ca.IN.020.04.1.1, assembly GCF_003997315.1. Classification (NCBI taxonomy): domain Bacteria; kingdom Pseudomonadati; phylum Pseudomonadota; class Alphaproteobacteria; order Hyphomicrobiales; family Phyllobacteriaceae; genus Mesorhizobium; species Mesorhizobium sp. M1A.F.Ca.IN.020.04.1.1. The sequence continues at coordinate 31,110 of NZ_RZSN01000030.1, read as the reverse complement.
GAGAGTTGTCCGCTCCTGGCGCTCCTGTCTTAGAAGCAGTTCGCGAACGCGGGAGTCGACGGCGGCTAAGTGAGGCCGCCCGTAAGTGTCGGGCTGCGCGATGGCGCCGCCGGCGGAGTTATCCATGGTAGTCGCGCTCCATTTGGACTGATCTATTTCACGATCAAGCAGGCGGTCCCTTCAACCGCGCGTCTTGTATTGCTTCCAGGCGTTGTAGGTCTCTTTTATGATGACCATCATCGTGGGGCAGGAGATCGACCACCAATTGAGCCAGCCCGCCATCCTTGCCTCCTGCTTGCATATGGTACGAAGACTGCGGACGTTGTTCGTTGCAGCAAAGAAAGTTGGCTCTGACCAGCCGCCGGACGTGGCGTCGAACCTGCTCGCGAGGCAGACTGGTAATATCGGCCAGCTCGCCGACGGTTAGATCCGCATGCGCGCAAAGGCCCAGGATTCGAAGGCGATCAAGATGCGCTGCCGTCCTTACGCGATTTACCAGTGTCAACATTGGTTGGCATCAACCCGGACGGGATGCAGCAAGCCGCTAGCCCTTCTATCCCCATCAATCCGCATGAGATCTCTTCTTGTCATTTGCTGTAAATCCGCTGGTATGGATGCTAATGGAAGATGGATCACAGTCCTTTCTACGACTAAGACGCCAGATATTGGGGCTAATGTACCACCTGACAGGAGACTACGCTCACGAACATTATGTGAATTTTTTTTAACGTTGCTGAGAATCAAGGGTGAGGTTTGGCGAATGTCTCGCCGTCGACTGTCGAATCCTGCCCGACGGGATTATGGGGTGCGTAGCCTGCTTGTCCTTTCCACATGACCAGCGACGATGGGGCGAAGGCGGCAGACATAGCTCTGGAGCATGCTGCGGTGTCTTTGGCCTGAAGCCGAGGAAGGCGGACCGTGGCTTCCGCGCCGCTGCCGGGAGCCCCCGAACAGGCCAAGTGGATCAGCCGGGTGTTGCCGTCATAGAGCGTGAGACCCAAAGCTGGCCAGCCGCGCCCTGAGGCTGACGCACCGCTCAGCGTCCACCTTGCTCTCGAAGCCCATCGGCATAGCGCCGATAACGACTTGACCGCGTGCGTGTCGACGAGCGATCGGTGAGCGCAAGGATCGAGGGTGCAGTGCAGGATAATGCTGTTTTAGCGCTGTTTTCAGCCGACTGCCTTGAGCGTGGGCACAAGGATATAGGCCGCAGGAGATCATCGTCTGGCTGTTCGGGAGGCCGCCCTGGGCGCGCGACAGCCGTTCCTTCGGCTGCGCCAGCTCCGCCACCATCCGCGCCGTGCCTTCCGGAGACCATTCCCGCTGCCGGCCGGCGCCCGTGAAAACCTCGACCCGGCGCACCGGCTCGAGATGGCTGGGCTCAGCGTAACTCTGAAGTCGTCATATACCGAAGCCTTCACAGACTTCGGACATCTCCCTCACAGTCCGATCAAGATGGCGTCAGGAACACCGCTTGCGTTGATGCGGATGAACCCCTGCTTGTGCCACAATGACCCTTATCTCAGCGCGCGAGCCAAAGCTTCCGCGCAAGGCGACGGCTAGGATAAGGCAATGCCGACGAAGGGCACATTGCTTGCCACACTCTGGAATGATGGCATGCTCGGAAGGCCTAGGTTTTGCTCAGGGCCGCCTGCAAGGCGCGCTTGGAGGTTATTCACATAGCCTTCTGCGTAGTCCTGCGCCGTCGAGACCGAAAGATCAATGCCTGCCGCCAAGGCCTCTTCCATCAGGTGCTTTACGAGCCCATTTCGAATGGCCAGCTTGACCTCGGGGCCTGCGATAAGGCCGATCGCCTGCGCGGCCATATTGAGGCCAGCTTCCTCCAGCGCTCGCTTCATATCGCCTCCGTTAATGGCCGTACGCAGGAGATTGGCTGCTTGCGACTCAGCCTCGAGAACCATCGAGGCAAGATCGGCTACTTGTCCGAGGCCCGGAATGAAGCTGAGCAGTCCCACCGCCGTTGCCGCCAAGTCGAGCACTTTCGTCTCGATTTTGAGCACGGAGTCGACGACGTGCATGACGGCCCCGCCGTTCTTTTTGGCTGACTTAATGTCAGGCTGGTCCATCAGGCCCATCTTCATGTCCGCGACGGCATTCTGCTCTTCTGCGGTTTGGGCGCCGTGGGTGATTGGCTGCTGAACGTTGCGGTTCGCAGACGACATGTTTGTGCAAAAATGGGCAAAGTCTTTTTTGCTGATATTGCCGGAATCAACCGTATGCCCGCCGCCAAAGTCGAAGAATTTATGATGGGTCTTATAGCCCGTGATCGAATTGTTCAGGAGGCCAAACAAAAGAGGATCTGAAAGGAGCTGAGAGGCTGCTTCCCGCACTTTCGGATCAAGGCTCTTGTCGTCTTTCATTTTCGCCAGTTTGTCGCGAGTCAGAACACCGCTTCCAAAGAACGTGTCCTGATGGTCCTTGATCATCTCGACCGTATTCAGCTCAGTTTGCGTGAGGCTCATCGACGATGAGGCGACTTGCAGGAAATCCTCTTTGTGCATCTTCCCTTTCGAGCCACCGCACAACTGGTTCCAAGCATCGGGGTGATCGAGGAAATATTGCGCCGCCGCAATGACCTGGGGCGGAAATTTGCCGTTTTTCGATTCGCCGCCGACCATTTTCTTGAACTCATCCAGACTCAGGTCCTTGGACAGATTTTCGGAGTACCGGTAAAACTCCCGCAAGGCATCGCTCAAGGTCATGACCGAAGGCTGCAAACCTCCGCTGCCGTCGGATGGTATGTAGTTCTGCTCGTAGCTTTGCGCTTGGGCTTCCTGAAATGCAGCAACTTGTGGGTGGTGGTTTGAAAATCCGGCCAAGTCCTTGGCGTTGATCTTGCCTCCACAGCGGCCGTCGCCCTGCGAGCCAATCGCATAAAAAAGTCCCGAATCCTGCTGCAGTCCCTTGATCGCCGCTTTCAGATCCGGTGGCGTAGAGGGATCATTGGCTTTCTCGGTCAACGACTTCCAACTAAGCGGGCATTGGTCCTTGTGACGGTTGAGTACCGCAACAATCTGCAACTCAGCCGTGGTCAGCGACCCACCGTTCCACGTGATTCCGGGGCTCGGCCTGGGAGCCGGCTCGATCTTCGGGGTGACGCGGAGCAGATGTTGGGCTTCAGTCGCCTTGGAGCGTTGCGATTGGTCCTCCTTGAGAGCCGCCCTCATATGTGGCGGCAGCAGATCCAGTGGGTGTTGCTCCAAGCCCTTCAATGTCGATTCGACATCCGGTGCCAGATGGCCCAAAGGGTCCTGCCGCAATTTATCCATTGTCGAATCAAGATTCGACGTTGGCAGATCCCCTTGCGCGAAAGAGCCGGGCTTGTTTGCCAGCACACAAGTGGACAGCATCGCTTCGAAGCACGATGCACTTTGCTGATGCTGGGTCGCAAAATGGGAAACTTTCAGGCCCGGCCAACCCCTTGCGGACTGTAGCGAATTTGAGCGGTAGAAAGTTGAAAGATTGCTGGCCGACATTGTGCATCCTCAGACGTGACGTTGAAATCCCCACAAGAGACCCCGACAGAAGATCCCTTGCGTTTCACAAAATTCGACAATTCCAAGCGTCGGCAGGTCACGAATGCGCCTGCCCTGCCTTCAATTGCTGTGTTCCGGGCCGGCTCCAAGGTTCGGTCCAACACAATGGCCGGAGTCACCGCGAGAGCTGCCGGGACTCATCATGAGCGGATTAGCTTTCGAGAAACTGACGAGTTTGCGAAGAGTTCACAAAGGGGTAGCCGCAGTCATGTTCTTCAGAGCTGCGGCAAATCCTCAATGTTCATTTCTTGCCCAGCTCAGGCTTCCCGCCAACGCTATCCTGTTGTGGGATGTCAGAAGAATAAGAAGCATCCGGTCGTCCGTCGCGAACGACCGTAGTGGAGGAGCCGCGAAACAAGATCAGCACTGATTCCTTTGGCGTGGCCGCTATGTGAGTCTGCGCCTGCGCCTCCGCCACCAAGCCGTTAAAGGTCTGCTCCACGAGTGCGACGAAGCGCGGTGGACCGGAAACGAAGACGAGGCCATTGCCTGGCACGGGTTTGACTACATAGCGCTCGTCGGAGATATCAAGCTTGTCGAGAGCCCCCTTGAACGCATCGAAGCGAATCGACGTCATCAAAAGCATTCGAGTTTGCGATTCTTGTGCAGCAGACACATAGAGCACAAGGCCGTCATAGTACCATTGGAGACCGTAAAGGTTCGTCAAGCGGTCGAGGAACGCGCGCGGTGGCAAATCAGGCATACGTCCGCGAATTCGCCCCTTCACCGCAGGACTGATGTTGACCCTGATATTCAGGTTGTTGCCGAATTCCTGCAACGCTGCAGCGAGTTCCTGATCCAGAACCGTGTATCTATAGGGTGTCGCCGGAAGGGACAGCGGGACTGCGTGCGCCGGGTGAATCCCGGTGGACAGAAAAAACCCGGCACAGAGAAGTCTCAAAACATGCAGGGTGACGGGTTGGATAAGCGTTCTCGGCATGTCGCACTGATAAACCAAACGCTGAAATCATCACAAGTGACTAAATTGCCGAAGAGATTTTAGATGTCGAAATGACGCCGCCGTTAGTCAGCTTGTTGTCAGCTTGCCCCCCTAGGAGTGTTGCGCCGACACCGGGTGATGAATGGGCGGGGCTCGCCCGGTCAGAGAGAGCAACCGAGTCCTTACATGATGATGCCTGTCACGTCGATCTCTGCCACTCTAACGGCTGGCCTCCCCAGGGTCGGATCACCGTCGATTGTCGAGCAGGCCCAGTTTGAGCGCGCCTTAGGGCATGCAGCCGACTCGCTGAAAAACGATGCCGCCGCGGGGCCAGCGAGTGCGGCGCCAGTTGCTGCGGCGATGGATGTTCAGCGCGCGGCTGCGCCGACGAGCGGCATGGGCGATCGCGTGTTGCAGACGATTTCCTCCCTATATCCACACAACACTGTTTCCTTCCCCGCGCTCGACCATGACATAGCCCTTTCGAAGGGCGCTCTACCGGGACCGGCGCAGAAGCTTCCCGTCGCAGGTGAGGCGGGAACCGGAATCTCGGGCATTCCTCAACAAGGGCAAGACTTCGAAACGATGATGGCTGGTCTTCGGGATGTTTACAACGGCGTCACCCAGGTGGCGCTTATCTCCAAAGGCGTCAGCGGCATCACATCATCCGTGAATAAACTTTTGAAGGAAGGCTGAACCGGGCGCATGATTGGCTTGGCCAAGGGCGAAATCATGCGTGGCCTGTCAGGGTGGCGGTCGATTAGACTTGTCATGCTGCCAGTTCTCGTCGCCCTCAGTGCTTGCAAAACCGACCTCTACACGCAATTGCAAGAGCGTGAGGCAAATGAAATGCTCGCACTTCTTGAAGACAACGGGGTCGCCGCGATCCGGGTGGTCGCCAAGGATGGGACCAGCACGATCCAGGTTGACGAAAAGCTGCTCGCCTTCTCAATCAACCTTCTGAACGCCAAGGGGTTGCCGCGCCAATCCTTCAAGAACCTCGGTGAGATATTCCAAGGATCAGGCCTGATTGCCTCGCCGACCGAAGAGCGTGCCCGTTACGTGTATGCCCTGAGCGAAGAGTTGTCGCGGACGATCAGCGATATCGATGGCGTTTTTTCTGTACGTGTTCACGTCGTGCTGCCGCATAACGACCTTGTGCGAGCCGGCGCCACGCCATCCTCGGCCTCGGTGTTTATCAGGCACGACGCCAAAACAAATGTCGCGGCTCTGCTGCCAAAGATAAAGATGCTCGTAGCCGACAGCATCGAAGGCTTGTCCTACGATAAGGTGGAAGTGGTTTTGGTGCCGGTAGAACGGTCCGCACACGAGCAACGGCCCGATCCGACTGCTGTTTTGCCACAAGCATCAATACCTCTTCCTGCGCCAATTCTGGCGACCGTGACAGGTTTTGCCGCAGCCGTATTCGCCTTGGCCTGTTATCTCTTGGTCAGCGTTGTTACGCGTCGGCGCAAGCAATCAACCGGCGTTTCCAAGGTCGAGGGGCGCCGGGATGCTTCTGCTGTCGAGGCCATTCGCAAAAGAATGCCTGCAATTGGACGTGGGTGACATCTCATTGCAAATGCCTATACAGACCGCCCGACCTGATGGTCCGCACCAATTGCGTTTTCCGGGCGCGAGCGAGCTTGCGGCTTCGGCCCATCCGACCCGTCTAGCGGCGCGTCTTGATCCGGCGTTATCGGCAGAAACGTTAGTGAAGTTGCAGAAGTGTTCCAGACTGCATCCAAGGCTGGCAGAATTGCTGGGCAACTATGACGTGGATCTGAACCACATCGGCTGCAGGCCGGACCTTCTACGCGGGCACGATCCATATCGAGCTGCCCTTCTTGCTGGTAGTATCTGGCATGCCCGTTCGCTGGTCGCGTTTGTCTCTCAGCCTGAGCTTGCCATCCTTGTTAAACGCATCGGCGTGGATGCACACGCATTCGGAATCCGACACCTGCTGCATGCCGTTGAGAACAGACTGATCGCGGACCCAGAAAAACTCGCTCAGCAAATCGAATACGATGGACATGCATGTCTTGGGGCTTGGCTCCAGGACAGTTCAGCGACCGAGCGTAACCGCGTGCTTCTTCGGTTGCCCGAGGGGACTGCCGCGGAGACTCCAGCACCTGAGCATTGGACCGCCGCCGGCCAATTGCTTTCACTTGTACTAGCTCATTTTGAGACAGAGACCCCGGTGAAATGACAGCCGAACTTTCCGAGGGGCCAATAGCGCCGCAGATGCGTCCAGTCGGACCACTGATACCCGCGAGCGAGCTCGAAACCTGGCACAGCGCCGCGCAAGCGCTTGCCGCGGCAGAACGGCATCGGCAGCGCGTTCGAAACTGGGCACGCGCCGTTTACCAGCGGGCGTGGGCGCGCGGCCACATGGAGGGCTCGAATGCAGGCACCGAGGAGATGGCAGGGCTGATTGCGGAGACAATCTCCGAAATCGCGCGACGAAAGGCGGCTCTGGAGCAGGAATTGCCGCAGCTCGTGATGGAAATATTGAGCGATCTTATCGGCGCTTTCGATCCGGGCGAGCTATTGGTGAGGGCTGTTCGTCACGCCATAGAGTGTCAATACAGCGGCGCCGAAGTTTGCCTTCATGTTTCTCCCATGCAAGTCGACATGCTTGCACGAGAGTTTGCTCGATGCGACGGCCAGGATGGTCGACCAAGGGTGCGGATCGAGCCCGACCCGACGTTGTCGCCGCAACGGTGCGTGCTGTGGAGCGAGTACGGCAATGTCGACCTGGGACTTGACGCCCAGATGCGCGCGCTGCGCCTTGGTTTCGGGACGCTCTGTGAAAAAGGCGAGCTATGAGAAAGCCCGTCCCAGAACATAACGCTGACGCCGACACTCGAGCTCTCGTTCCAGCAATCTCGTCGTTGAGGGCTGCGGCCAAGCGAATTGACACGCGTGCGGTGCGGGGTCGGATCACGCGGGCTATCGGCACACTGGTTCATGCCGTCTTGCCAGACACTCGTATTGGGGAACTTTGCCTCCTAGAGGACCCGCGAACCGGGCTGTCGCTCGAGGCCGAGGTGATCGGCCTGTCGGGTGATGGTGTATTGCTGACACCGATCGGGGACTTGGTGGGCCTATCCAGCCGCGCAGAGGTCGTGGCCACTGGCCGAATGCGTGAGGTGCCCGTCGGCGGCGATTTGCTCGGTCGCGTGATCGACAGTCGTTGCCGCCCATTGGACGGCAAAGGCGAAATCAAGACCGTCGAAACTCGGCCACTGCATGGCAGAGCCCCCAATCCGATGACGAGGCGCATGATTGAGCGGCCATTCCCGCTTGGGGTCCGTGTCCTCGATGGTCTGCTGACGTGCGGCGAGGGCCAGCGGATCGGGATTTATGGCGAGCCAGGTGGTGGCAAGTCGACGCTGTTGTCACAGATCGTAAAGGGTGCCGCCGCTGACGTCGTCATAGTGGCGCTCATAGGCGAACGTGGACGGGAAGTTCGTGAATTCATCGAAAGGAATCTTGGTGAAGAGGGCCTTCTCCGTACGGTCGTCGTGGTTGAAACCTCCGACCGCTCGGCGGTGGAGCGTGCGCAATGCGCTCCAATGGCGACTGCGCTCGCGGAATATTTTCGCGATCAGGGCCTACGCGTTGCTCTCATGCTGGATTCGCTGACGCGCTTCTGCCGCGCTATGCGCGAAATAGGCCTTGCTGCGGGTGAGCCGCCGACGCGACGGGGCTTTCCTCCTTCCGTTTTTGGCATGCTGCCAGGCCTGCTCGAGCGCGCCGGCATGGGTGAGCGGGGCTCAATCACGGCCTTCTATACGGTGCTTGTAGAGGGTGATGGCACAGGTGATCCAATCGCCGAGGAATCGCGTGGTATTCTCGATGGCCATGTCATCCTCTCACGCGCTATTGCGGCGCGATCGCATTTCCCCGCTATTGATGTGCTGCAGAGTCGCAGCCGCGTCATGGATGCAGTCGTTTCGGGGACACATCGCAAGGCAGCATCCATTTTCCGCGAGCTCCTATCGCGCTATGCCGAGACCGAGTTCTTGATCAATGTTGGCGAATACAAGCCAGGTGGAGATCCCCTGACTGACCGGGCCGTCGCGTCAATCGACGAACTGAGGGAGTTTCTGCGCCAGAGCGAAGATGACGCGTCAGATTTCGAGGAGACGGTCGCATGGATGTCGCGTCTGACCGCGTGAACTGGGTTCAGTCTTCGAGGTTACGGCTTCTGAAGGAAATGCAAGAGCGTCGTGCCCTTGGCGAGCTGTCCAAGAAGGAAGCCCAGCGCGATGTGGCCGCCTCAGCCGTACAAAATGCCGCTAGGGAGCTTGCAATGATACAGCAACATTGTTCAAGAACAGAAGCAGCGCTCTATCAGCATCTGATGTCACTCGACAACTTGTCTAGCGCAGCGCTCGACCGTCACCGCCTTCACACTGAACAGCTTGCCGCTGAGATCACTTCCAGACGGCAGATGCTTGATGATGCCCAAATCGCTCAAGAGGAGGCTGAGATGGCGGCGTCCAGGACGAGGGAGCTATGGGTCATATGTTCGGCGGCAAGGGACAAATGGCAACAAATCGAGGACGACGTGCGGCGCGCCGTCGAGACTCATTCGGAGGCCGCAGCCGAGATCGAGGCCGACGACGAGATACTGCTGAAATATGCGAGGGGGTCGCTTGCCTAAATGCCGCGCAACCGGATCCGACAGTCGCAAGAGGTCGTCCGAATGACACGACCGTGCAGTCTTTGATAGCCGCTGCGGTCACACCCGCCATGTTCGAACCAGTTCTGAAACTGTCCCGCACGGTTGTCTCGTGGCTCAATGATACAGCAGCGCCCCGCACGCCGTTTCAAAGCCGGATCAACGAGGTGCCGCTATCGGTGCGAACGGCAGGGCTTGTCTGGCAGCAGGAACCTGCTGCCATTCCGATGCTTGACTGCGTCTGGAGAGTGGGAGCCGAGACGGTCATCTTGTCGCTGTCGCGCCCGCTCGTAGAGGAGTTCATCACGACAGTGCAGAACGGCTTGGCCTTCCCTTCCGAGCCAACTGCTTCGCTTATTCTCGAACTCGCTCTTGAGCCGCTTGTCACTCGACTGGAGGAGACGACGCGTCTGAACGTGCAACTCGTGCGCGTATGCGAAGCCACGATGCTGGCTCCTCATCTTGAACTCGACATCATTTTCGGCGCGGTCAAGGGCAAGGGCCGTCTATTCCTGTTCACGCCTCTTGACGGCTTAGTACCGCCTGCGTTTCGCGCGCTAGGCGAACTGCTTGCCCAGTTGCCGCGGCAGCTGGGCGGGCTGCCTCCAGAGCTCCCGCTCATTGTTGCAGGAGAGGTCGGCACGCTTCGCCTTCCTGCGGCGCTTCTTCGAAGCGCATGTGTCGGTGATGCATTGTTGCCCGATATTGCGCCGTTCGGCCGCGGCCAGATCACCCTAGCTGTCGGCCAGTTGTGCGCCGGGGCGGATCTTGACGGCGATGAATTAATCTTGCGGGGGCCTTTCCGCCCGCGACCGTGTCCTTTGGAGAATGCGCATATGACACAACCCGGATCGCAACTGGAGCTTACTAAGGATCTCGACGATGTCGAGATCGTGCTTGTCTTTGAATGCGGCCGCTGGCCTATTTCTCTTGGGGAATTAAGAAGTGCCGGCGAAGGGCATATTTTTGAACTTGGATGGCCGATCGACGGCCCGGTCGACATAGTGGCCAATGGTCAGCGTATCGGGCGTGGCGACATTGTCCGCATCGGAGAAGAGCTGGGCATCAGGCTCCGTGGCGGGTTTGCATGCAATGAGTGAAGCTCAGCCGACAATCCTGGCGCTTCTTGCGGTTACCGCCGGACTCGGTCTGCTGGTTTTAGCAGTTGCCACGACAACGGCCTTTGTAAAGGTATCAATTGTTCTTTTCCTCGTCCGCAATGCGCTCGGGACCCAGACCATACCACCCAATGTGGTGCTGTACGCCGCGGCGATGATCCTCACTATGTTCGTTAGTGCGCCCGTTGCTGAGCAGACCTATGACCGCATGTCGGATCCCAAGCTCCACTATCAGACATTCGACGACTGGGTAAGCGCCGCTAAAGCCGGAAGTGAGCCCTTGCGCGAGCATCTCAAGAAATTCACAAATGAAGAGCAGCGGCGATTTTTCCTATCTTCGACAGAAAAGGTCTGGCCAGAGGAAATGCACGCTGCAGCCACGCCTGATGACTTTGCAATACTTGTACCATCTTTCTTGCTATCAGAATTGAAGCGCGGATTTGAGATAGGATTTCTACTTTATCTGCCTTTTATTGTTATAGATCTGATAGTGACAACTATCTTGATGGCAATGGGTATGTCGATGGTCTCACCAACTGTTATATCTGTCCCGTTCAAGATCTTTTTGTTTGTTGCCATTGATGGTTGGTCAAAATTGATGCATGGGCTTGTGCTGAGTTATACGTTACCGGGAGGCTGATCATCACTGAATCCAGCATCATTACTCTTATGAGCCAATCACTGGTGGTTTTCATGATCTGGATTCTACCGCCGCTCATTGCATCAGTGGTTGTCGGCCTCGTCATCGGCATCCTCCAGGCGGCGACGCAGATCCAGGATGAAAGCTTGCCGCTCACCGTGAAGCTTCTGGTCGTTGTCGCGGTGATTGGGCTGTTTGCTCCTGTGCTAAGCGCCCCGCTCATAGAGCTAGCCGATCAGATCTTCACCGAGTTTCCCGCAATGACACTTAGCTACTAGTCCGCCCCATGGACGCGCCATCGGCCGATATTCAAATTCTGATCCAGACGGCTCTCGAACTCGTCGTTGCGGCAGGTCTTGGGGCAGCCCGCGCGATGGGCATCATGCTGATCTTTCCCGTATTCACACGCTCGCAGATCAGTGGGCTGATCCGGGGCTGTTTGGCTGTTGGCTTCGCACTACCATGCCTGGCACACGTCAGCGGCGGATTGCCGGCGCTGGATTCTGATACACGCCTGATCCAGCTAACCCTGCTCGGATTCAAGGAAGTTTTTGTCGGTGTACTCCTTGGCACTTTTCTTGGCATTCCGCTTTGGGGCCTTCAGGCTGCCGGGGAGCTTATCGACAACCAACGCGGCATCAGCAGCCCGACCGCTTCGGCCGATCCCGCGACGAACAGTCAGGCTTCCGCGATGGGCGTTTTTCTGGGGATCACTGCGATTGCCATATTCGTCGGATCAGGAGGCCTGGAAACTTTGATCAGTGTCCTGTACCGCAGCTACTTGATCTGGCCGGTGTATCAGTTTCACCCGACACTGAGCGGGCCAGGAGCAATGGAGTTGTTGGGGCTTCTCGACCGCATAATGCGCACGGCATTATTGGTATCGGGGCCTGTCGTGTTCTTCCTGATACTGATTGATATATCGATGATGCTGCTGCGTCGCTTTGCCCCGCAATTTAAGGCGAGCCAACTGTCTCCGGCAATCAAGAACATTGTCTTTCCAGTTCTCATGGTCACCTACGCTGCCTATCTGGTGGAGAGCATGAAACTGGAGGTCACACAAGCCAACGGCGCGCTGGAGTGGTTCGACAAATTGCTGCCATGAGCGACACAAGTGAAGAGAAGACACACGCCGCCAGCCCGAAGAAGTTAAGTGAAGCGCGCAAAAAAGGACAGCTGCCACGTAGCTCCGATTTCGTCCGCGCGGTCGGGACTTGCGCTGGGCTCGGCTACCTTTGGCTAAGAGGCAGCGTGATCGAGGACAAATGCCGGGAAGCGCTCCTATTAGCCACCAAGTTGCAGAGCCTACCTTTCGATACCGCGGTGCCGCAGGCATTGGTTGTGCTCGTCCAACTCACCGTCGCGGCTGTTGGCCCGCTGCTTGGAACCCTCGTCGCCGCGGTGATTTTGGCCAGCCTGCTAGCCAATGGTGGATTTGTCTTCTCTCTGGAGCCGATGAAGCTCAGCTTTAAGAAAATTGACCCCTTTGAAGGGCTGAAGCGCTTGGGGTCTGCTCGTTCCATGGTCGAAGTCTGCAAGACCATGTTCAAGGTATTGGTTCTCAGCGCAACCTTTTCCATTGTCCTTCTCGGGATGTGGAAGACAATGGTCCCTCTGCCGATCTGCGGCATGGGCTGTGTTGGCCTCATCTTTATGGAGACAAAATTGCTGATGGGAATTGGCGCCGGCGCACTGCTGGTCGGCGGACTGATCGATCTCCTGCTCCAGCGCGCGTTGTATCTGCGCGAAATGCGCATGACCAATACCGAAGTGACGCGCGAGTCGAAGGATCAGCAAGGAGCGCCAGAGTTGAAAGGTGAACAGCGTCGCATCCGCGAGGAGGCGGCCGACGAGCCTGCGCTTGGCGTGCATCGCGCCACGCTGGTCTTAACAGGAAGGGCGGTCCTGATCGGTCTGCGTTACGTTCGCGGTGAAACCGGGGTGCCGTTCTTAGTTTGCCGTGCCGAAGGTGAGCGCGTTTCACATGTGTTGAGTGAGGCGCGGGCACTACGCCTGACGATCGTCCATGACCATGTCTTAGCACGTCAGCTGATAAGCACTACAAAACTCGGCAACGCCGTTCCTATGCAATATTTCCAGCCTGTCGCGAAAGCACTCTTTGCCGCAGGCTTGGCCTAGTCATTGGAAGTCCACGACTGCCCAGTTCAAAACTGACCTGGCTCCATGCTAGCTAGTGGCAAATGTCGGCTGGCCATCCGTGCCCCAGTGTCTCTGTCAGGCCAACCGCGCAACCGCGGGCCTGGGGCAATCACTCCCCTCGGATCTGCCACCCAGCAACTACGGCAAGTCCTCCGGCATGACCTTGCAGCCTCTGCTGGCCGGTGCGTGGCGCAGTCCGAGGTTTTGAGGCCGGCAGTGCGGATTTGATTCGTGCAGCCGTTGGAATGCCCTCGTCAGCTAGTCGTCAACTAAGCGACCTATGTTGAACAGCCGTGCTAACTTGAGCTCGGTTGCGAAACATAGGAGTACGAATCGTCATGTATGGTCGAATTGGTGGCTCATCCGATAGTTACCGCGCGCATAATGCCGGCGAGCAATCGGATGCAGGAAGCGAAGGGTTCGCGGACACATTTGCCCGAATGCACTTATCCGGATCGGAAGGTAGCGGCGCCTCATCATCGGCGGCTCCCCAAGCATACTCCCTCAATTCCCGACCTCCTGTGGTGGAGATCAACAGGACTTCCTTCAGGAGACAGGTGAGGCAATTTCATGGTGATGAAATCACGCACATCGCCGACAATCCTCAAGAGTATTCGGAGTTCGTATCGTCACGAGCCAGGCGCACCGCGGACGTTGCTCAGCAATATGGCATCCGTCGAGATACGGAGCACGCGCGATATTTCAGTTACCAATTGGGAGACCGGAGTGCCGGACTGCTGAGAATGGAAGGCGGATTCAGCATGAACGAGTTCGAATCGGAAAGTTGGCGGGAACAATTTCCTGGTCGAACTGAGGTCACTTCCATAGTGGATCTTCAAGTCGCCCATCCGCTCGTCGAAAATGCGGGCGATATTCTGCTGGAGCATCAACTTCGGATAGACGGCGACCGACCGTTGCTGAATTGGCGTGCGGCTAATCCGGAAGCACAAGCGCGCGCGCAGACGATGGGGTTTGTTGAAGTGGATCATGGCGACCTGGTGCTTGACCCTACGCAGCATCCCGACAAATGGACGAAGAACAGTGCCGGTGAGTGGCAGCGTGCAGGCAAACCTCCACTCTATCTCCACAAAACCGAGGACAGCGACAGCAGCGATAGCGGGTCCGACGACGATTTCATGTGATTTGTCGACCCGCCGCCGAGCCTTGCAACTGGTGACGGTTGCAAGGCTGTTGGCAGTGAATGCTGATTGTCCGGCGATCAGCCCCGCCTTAGCGCCAGCGCCGCCGAGCAATCCAGCCCATCTCCCAGACAATAAACTGCGGATGCGCATCGTGGGTGCAGCGGGCGAGCGGATTGTATTCGGGCCGGAACTCCGCCTCTTGGATACGAGCTCTCCCGAATCCAATTTTCTCCACCACACCGTTGGGTCGTTGCGATGCGCCGATCCCGATCGGATCGGCTATGCCTGCTCCGCGCTCGCAGGAAGACCTTCCGCCTCGATCTTGGCGGCGCGATCTCGGCGATAAGTTGGATGGGAGGCAAGATACGCCGCCACGTCAACAGCAGGTAACGCGACATCGCAAATCGGCCCTGACGGTAGCCGATCGACTCCAATCGCCGGACCGCAACTCGCGCAGCGGCATTCGCGGTTTGGCCAGGAGAAATGCTCGCTGACTCACAGCGTGGCCGGCCGCATTCTGCCCTAGACCCCAAAGTACGTGCCCTGTCATGCAGCCTGCGCCGACGGGAGCTCGGCACGCGAATGGCGTGGTTGGCGGCCAAGCCCCGAGGTCAACAAGGACTTACAGAAAGCGGGGGTGAGTTTGCCGCGATGAATTATGACCTTCTCGCGACCGGACCTAGCATCGGCTTCCTCTCGCTCTCGATTGTAGCCGCGCTGTTCGTTGGATTTAACGTGGCAAGCGGTGAATTCGGAATCAGCCAGCCCTTCCAAGTTTCTGGCCATGACGGGGCGACTCGTGTGGATGTGCACCCACATCGGGCTCGGCATCCCACCATTGACCAGCATCTTGGGCTGCAGCTTCATCTCAAACAGCTTTCCTGGCTCGCCACGCAGCGCGACCGGTGCCTCCGGCGGCATCAATTCGTCGGCATTGCACAAATGTTCCAGGTATTTTTGCGCCGGAAATGCGTAGGCCTTCATGCAATCAGTCGTAATGCCGGCTTTTCCTTCATTCAGTGCGTTGGCCTGTCCCAGCACCATGTTCAGCAACCCTTTGAGCTGGTCTGTGCGTTCGTGCACTTTGGGTAGCTGGGTGGAGGTGAGTAGCAGGCGTACATTACGCCCCTGCAACCCGGCGAGACAGGTTTGCATCTCAATGGCCTGGGCTCGCAGGTACTGGGCCACATCGTCCACGACCTTACCGGCCTCCTCAGGCTTCATCTGGCGCACTTGGGAGACGACGCTTTGCTGACCGGCCAGATCGAACTGCAAAAGTTCGTCCAATCGTTTGAGCCGCTCCGTCAATACCTCCATTGACAACGCGGCGCCCCCGATTGTCGAGCCTGCCCCCGACGAACTCGCAGCCACCTCTTGCGCTCTCACCTGTGTACTCGCAACTTGATCCGAGCGCGCGAGAACCTTGGCTGCTGGCACTGTGCCGGCGTTCGCAGCGACTGGTGTTGATGGCTGCCCGGCGGCAGAAGTCCCGGCGCGAGCTGCCGACTTATGCTTTGACTTCCCTTTCCTTCGCGCTGTAGTGCCTTCTGACACTGCAGCCGTACCAGCAGTGTCAGCCGGTATCGCAGCGCCTGCCCTGGCCGGCATCGCAGCGCCCGCCTGGGCCTGTGGCGCCATGATGGCTGACGGCGGAGACTGCAGGTTCAACAAGTGCATGGCATCGTGCGCAGTGATCCATGCATCGTCCACGATCCGTTCGAACAGTTTCAATGGGAGGCCGGCATCTGGGTAGGTATGGCTTAGCTTGGTATGCACCTCGTGCAACGCCAATCCAAAATCCGAAAGCCGCTCCATGATCTTTTCTACAACCGCGCAATCATGAGCGTTGAGTGCTTTGCCATCATCCATTATGCCCTTCGCCAAAGAGAGGGCGCGAAGAGCTTCTTGAACGGCGCTTGCCATCAGCTGCACCACTCCATTTCGACCGACGAGGAGTTCCTTCAAATCTGGCTCGAACCTGCTCGCCCGCAGTTCAATCTTGGCCCGCGCAAGACCGATCCGCTCACGGACCAGCCAGATCCTGACACTCAGTACCGAGCCGGCACGCAGCCGCAGTGCGCACCGCTCGGCTTCCCGCATCACGGGCGTTCCACTGGATAGGCTAGCGGTGGCAGCGCAGGCGGATCGCTGCCGTTCGGAGCGCCATGCCTTTTTTTCCCACCACTTAATTGCCGCCGTATGGTGGTTCTCCACATTTAAAATCAACAGCTCCTGCCGGTCCGCCTGGGAGTAGGAGTAGAGTTTATCGACCATACCTGCCGCTTTCTTGGTCTTTTTGTCCAATTTCGTGATCGTCGACAGGCCAAGTTTGTCTACTTCATTCGCGGCGTCGCACACGATCTGGCAACATCTACGCACCTTGTCGTCTGGCATAATTGTCTGCGCCTCAGCCGCAGGCAGGCTAGCGCGGTACTCCAGAATTGCTGAGGCTGCATCGACGACCCGACTGATCAGCTCCACCGCCTCCTCGGGGACGTCGGTTTTCCTGGCCGCAGCCTCGCAATCAGTCAGTTGTTGAACAAGACTGTTCATTCTGAGCTGTGTCGGACTGATATCTTCATTTGACGATGAGCTGGTGCCTTCCACCTGCGCGGTTGATAGTTGGCTACCGACCGGCGCCATGGCTTCGCCCTCAGACATGGAGGGAGAACCGCGCCGCCTTGCGGCTGCGCCACGTGGCGCTACGGTTCCGCGTGGTGGCGCAGCGGCTCCACGTGGCGGTGCGTTCAGGATTTGATCTTCGCCAATCGAGGCGCCTGGCAGACTTTCGCGGGCATCGCCTGGACCGCGCGCAACTGGAAGGGAGGAGGGCCTCCTATCGGCGTCCCCAGAGCGCATCTGCTCCACAACGGAATCGAATGACTGTCCACCTTCTCCCGCAGCAAGACTTGATTGCGAAAGGGAACTGCTCGCCCGCCCCGCGCGGCTGGCTCCAGTTTCAGCCTGCGATTTCCGTGGTCGGCCAATGCCCTTCATATTGCGTCTCCGTAGTAGGCGAGAATGTGCTGCTATTGTGCTGGCGGCTGACGAGACCAGCGGCATCTTTCGGTTAACGTCACGGTCAGCCAGACCCGCGACGGCGTAATGTTCCCGCCAAAGTGCTTCTCAGTAGCAGGCCAAGATTGGCCCGAGCTCACAGGACTTTCGCATATCGATGTCCTGAGATTATCAGCGCTTCAGTCCGCCGATTTCCAGGAACAGCGAATGAAATCAGACCAACTCGGCTAGCTCCCCTTCCTAGACACGTGCCTGACGATTTTATTGAGGCGTCACTCCTCTCGTTCGCCACCGACAAAGTCACACATTTGCTTCAGAGAAGCGTGTGCGTTGCGTATCGCGCGGGAAACCATTTCGATCTATAGTTACAAAAAGTGTCGAGACGGGACCTTTGGATCCGAAGGTCAGGCACGGCCGGCCTAGATAGACCGCTTGGCTGACGATTAGCTGACGATGGGAGTTCTCACGAACAGGGCAAGAAAATCCGACCGCTTCAAGCTTTCGATATGGTGAGAAGAGGATCCGCACCGGCCTCCCAAAGCCGGCAGACCATCCCATGTTCGTACGGTCGCCGACCTTCTCGAAGCCAATGAGCTCACCGCGCCGGGCCGTGATGTGCAGGCGAGAGAATGGTGATGCAAAGACCGAGTTCCTGCTCGTTGCGTGCGCCCGTGGAGCCAGCAAGAATACGGTCATTGCGGTCATGCAGCACGTGGACCGTGTCTCCTGTTCGACACCACAGCATCGAGGATGCAAACGAGCTGCTGCGGCTGCCATTCGGTCGCGGCATGCGTGGACGGCGGGATTGGCCGAACAGCCGAGATCGTGGTCGACTGTTCGATGCGAGAGCAACATCCTGCAGAGCATACGTTTTTGCGCTGGCCGGTTTTTGTCAAAAGCCGTCAGGTTCTCGAAAGCTCCCGCCCTTAGCTTGATCGAGGTTAACCTTTAACACGTCGCCGCCAATGGCAAATGCCGGAGTACCTGATGATAGCAGCAATTGGGAGTGGAGTTGGCAACCTCGGGACTTCCTTGATCCGAAAGGGCCATGGGGATTCGAAATCCGAGCATTCTGGTGATGGCAAGCCGGCTGGTGGCAATGATGGCAAGCCAGCTGGTGGGAATGATGGCAAGCCAGCTGGCGGGAACGATCGGGCGGATAACCGGACCGTTTCAAATGATCAACTTCAAGACAACTCACAGTCTGCAGCACAAAGTGAAGCCTTCCAAAGTATCCTGCGATCGTTCGCGTTCCAATTCGCGAACGATGCGATGGCTGAGGCCGATGAAGCTTTGGATGACACAGAAGATGCCTGACGCGGGAAAATCCGGCGTGAGGTCATACAGGCCGTTATTGACGGCACAACTCCAACAGAAAAAGGAATGATCATGGCTGCAGTTGATAATAATAAAAAATCAGGCAATACCAACACCAATAGCACTGGCAACACCGATAAAACTACCGGTAGCACTCCCGGCAATACAAGCGGAGCTGATGCTACTGCTTTTCAGGCGCAAGTGCAAGAACTAACCAATGTTAGCTTGGAGGCGACGAAAAGGAGTGTCCAGTTGCGCACTCTAACGACCAATCTCCAGACCATCAAGAAGGCCGCCGACGAACGCGTTTCGTAATGTCGGAAGCGGCTTTTAGACTGCCCCTAGCGCGTCTCCTTATTGACGCGACGTAGTCCCGAAATGAGCCGCATGGCAATTGCCGTGCGGCTTCTATCCTGTTTGAGAGATGCTCTGTGGATGACGCGGTTTCCCTCCGTTTCGAAGTGCTTTCGGGGCTCTATTGCGGACTGACCGGCAAGACGGATCTTCAAACGTGTTTAATCGGCAGCGGCTTCGATGCCGATTTGGTCTTTGTCGAGCAAGGACTGGCACCGCATCATCTTCGTGTAACTCTTCTTGGCAAGTCGATCGAACTCGAGGCGCTTGCACCCGGACTCAGTATCGAGGGCAACCGGAATATCGCCGCAGGCCAGTCCGTTGTTGTGCCCCTTCCTGCCGTCCTGCTCGTAGGCGAGATGTCCATTGCTTGGTCCGTGCAGGATGCAGAGCCGCCTGGTTCGACCGGCATACCGCGCCTACCGATCGGTGTGCTCGCCATGGTCATAATCAGCTCACTCGGGATCGGCGCGCTTTCGGGCATGTTCTCCTATCTTGGCAATGCAAGTGGATCGAGCCCCAATTCACTTCGGGCTGAAGTCGCGTCCAGAACGATCAGTCACCGCGCTGACAATGAACTTACGGGGGCAGCGGCCAAAGAGCTGCAGGAGGAAGTCGATCGAGCGGGTCTTCTCGACGTCAAGATTGGCTCCGCAAAGGGTGTTGTGACCGCCGAGGGCACCGTCACGTCTGAATCGGTCATCAGCTGGCAGAAGCTTCAGCAATCGTTCGATCGTCGCACCAAGGGTACTCTAACACTGGTGAACGGAGTGCTCATCAAAGAGGAGAAGGCGCCATCCGCAATCGCGGTCGAAGCTGTGTGGCATGGGGCCCAACCGTATCTTGTCATCGACAGCGAGAAGTATTTTGTCGGGGCCATTTTGGCTGATGGATGGGTAGTCGATCGTATTGAGGACAGCCGTGTGCTGCTGAGCAGGAATGGCCGCATTGCTGCTCTCCCATATTGAAAGCTCGCAGGCCCCATCAAGCAGCACTCTATGGCCAGCCAAACATCCTGTCGCGCTCGGTGCTGACAAGCTGGCTGCGTTGGAAACATTTGCTGCCCAGCCATTTCGCGCCTGTTTGTGGCTCTCATGCAGGGTCACGCGCTGGCCAAGGCCGAGGCGCCTTCGGAGTTCGAAAGCTACGTTTCAGGGCGTAACAGCAGAGTAAGTCTCAACCGATTGCAAAGGTGTCTCGATGGCCAACGTCCTGCGTGACTTCATCAAGCGTGCGCCGGCCAGCCCGGATTTAATGGTTGCGTTGATGCTGCTTCTGGCTGTCGCGATGATGGTCATGCCTATCCCGGTCGTGGTGGTCGACGCACTGATAGGATTCAATATGGGGTTGGCCATACTGCTGATGATGGTTGCCCTGTATGTCAGTACTCCACTTGATTTTTCCTCTTTGCCCGGCGTTATTTTGATTTCCACTGTATTCCGTCTCGCGCTGACGGTCGCAACGACGCGACTGATCCTGGCCGAGGGGGAGGCCGGCAGCATTATTCATACCTTTGGCGATTTCGTCATCTCAGGCAATATCGTGGTGGGTTTCGTCATATTTCTGGTCGTCACCATGGTGCAATTCATGGTCCTCGCGAAGGGTGCCGAACGGGTGGCAGAAGTGGCGGCGCGTTTCACGCTGGATGCTCTGCCGGGCAAGCAAATGGCGGTCGACGCAGAGCTACGCAACGGCCACATCGATGCCAACGAATCCCGCCGGCGGCGCGCCGAATTGGAGAAGGAAAGCCAACTATATGGCGCGATGGACGGCGCGATGAAATTTGTGAAGGGCGATTCCATCGCCGGGCTGGTGGTTATCTGCATCAACATGCTGGGTGGAATTTCGATCGGTCTGCTCTCCAAGGGCATGTCCTTCGGCGAGGTGCTGCATCACTATACTCTGCTGACGATAGGCGATGCATTGATATCGCAGATTCCGGCCCTTCTGCTCTCCATTACTGCGGCGACCATCGTCACCCGTGTGACTGGGACGGCGAGGATCAACCTCGGTACCGAAATGGTCAGTCAGCTCACGGCCAGTACTCGAGCCTTGCGGCTGGCGGCCGGCGTCCTGGTCGTGATGGGGTTCGTTCCTGGGTTTCCCCTCCCCGTCTTTCTGATGCTGGCCGCAGTGTTCGCTGCGGTAAGCATTGTCAAGGCTGATGTGCTGGGCGCCGGCACTGCCGATGCGAAAGATGGAACTGCAGCGGAGCCTAAGCAAGCCGCGCCTGCGAAGGAATTCCCGATCGCATTTTTTTTAGCGCCAAATCTTATGCAGGCGATCGATCAAGCCGAATTGCAAAAACATATTGGGCGCGTTTCGCTCCTGGTCACAGCCGATCTGGGCATTATCGTTCCCCGCATCCCTGTCTTGGTTGACGAGCAGCTGCCTACATCGCAATTCCGGATAGATGTCGAGGGCGTGCCAGTCGAACAGGACGCGATAGATCCAAGCCAGATGACGCTCCGAGCCGATGTAGCGCACGTCGACTCGAGCGGTATCCCCCTTAGGCGTGAGCCGAAAACGGACAGACTCCCGGTCGAACATACCCCTGCACAGGCCCTTACGGGCGCCGGCACGGAGCATTGGGCTCCCGGCGAACTCCTCGCCTTGCGCGTCCATGCAACGTTGACCCGCTACGCACCGCGATTGGTGGGCATCCAAGAGACCCGACATTTCCTGGGCCGAATGGAGCAGGAATATTCTGAGCTTGTGAAAGAGGTGCTGCGCACGACGCCGATTCCTCGGATTGCCGATGTTCTGCGCCGCCTCCTGGAGGAAGGTATCCCAATCCGCCACACCCGTCTCGTCTTGGAGGCATTGGCCGAATGGAGCGAGCGTGAGCAAAACGTTGCCCTGCTGACGGAATATGTCCGTTCTGGTTTGAAGCGACAGATCTGCCACCGCTATGCCAACACCGAGGGCATCGTGTCCGCCCTGGTCGTCGAACGCGAGAGCGAGGATGTGATGCGTGGCGCGGTTCGAGATTCGGATGCAGGCCCCTATCTCGCACTGGAGGATCGGCAAAGCGAAGCGATGCTATCACAGATACGTCAGGTCCTTTCGAACACAGAACCGGGTCAAACCCGCCCTATTCTGTTGACGTCAATGGATGTCCGACGTTTCGTCCGCGGCTTTCTGACGCGAAACGGGATCGATCTCGCCGTGCTGTCTTATCAAGACCTCGCCTCCGACTTTACAATTCGCCCGGCAGGATCCGTCAAACTCCCGCACGGATCGAACAGCGGATTGTTAGAGTAGTTCCACCTTTCCTAACTGAACGCGACCCGCCTCCCTGATAACCGAGAGATAATATGAAATTTGTTAGAAATACAGTTTCTCCATCGCCTATGTTTCTGCGCCGGAGCTCACTTCTTTTTGCCGTACTCGCCATTCTGCCTTTGGGCGGTTGCGCCAGCTGGCAAAAGCCCGCTCTTTCCGTGCAGGAGACATCTTCCCCAGAGTTGCTCAGCGCCGATCAAATCGATCCGGCTATGCGCGAACGCATTTTGCGCGAAGTTGGTCAGGATGTTCAAGAGCGGGCTTTGCGGGATGAGGTGAAGCAGCACCCGGACAATGTTGATGCGGCGATACGGCTTACAAAAGCCTTGGTGGCCCAGAAGCGCCCGCACGAAGCGGTTGAGGTGCTCGACAGCGTCTTGGTTGCAGCCCCAGCAAACGTACGTGCATTGAATGCGAAGGGCGTGATCTTGGACATTGAGGGGCGGCATGACGCGGCACAGGCCCTGTATCGGCGAGCTCTCGAAACCGAGCCAGGGAATCAGATGGTGCAGCATAACTTCAATCTGTCGCTTGCCTTAACGGCAAGTCCGAACAGCCAAGGTTAGCACGATCGCAATAGGTGGGCACAGCGCATGTGCAGCCTATTCCCCGGCTCGAGACGCGCTCGGCTCCCATCATAGATGGCCTCTGAAGAGAGCCATATCTGCGCAAAGCTGTTGCTCCAGATCTGGCCGGCAGAGGTCGGCAGGAGAGCCGGATGACATCTCTCGGCCACCCGCAAGGCCATCCGCCTCGCTTCGTTGCCAGAGCGCCTTCGTGGTTGCCACGCGAGATACGCTCAGGATGGATTTGATTAATTCACGCGCGAATGCCTGCCTCTAACTTGGGGCAGGCGCGACCGCTCCCATAATGCAATACGCTGCCTCTAGGCCGATGGACGATGACGGGATACGTCCCCGAGACTTCAATGGTGGGGAGCAGCGCACCCGTCGATCCATTTGCTTTCAGCGGCAACCGCCACTATGTAGCGACACTTCGCCCGACTGTGTTTCAAGCTGCCCGGAGAAGTTTATGACAGAAGAAGCCCACAACACCGACATCCTCATCGAGCTCACTGCCGATGTTGTATCAGCCTACGTCTCCAACAACCCCGTCCCGGCGGGGGAGCTTCCTGCCCTGATCGCCCAAGTGCACGGGGCTCTAAAAGGCACGGCCGGACTAATACCGGCAGAAGAGCCTGTGCCTGTGAAAAAACCTGCTGTCCCGATCAAAAAGTCGATCGAACCGGACTACATCATTAGCCTTGAAGACGGCAAGAAATTCAAATCGCTAAAGCGCCATCTGTCGACGCACTATGGTCTGACCCCGGACGAATATCGCGCCAAATGGGGTCTGCCGTCGGATTATCCGATGGTGGCGCCGAATTACGCCGCTACGCGCTCCGCCTTGGCCAAGACCATAGGACTCGGCCGCAAACCGAAAGAGCCGGAAGCCCCGGTGCCGGCGCCGGCGAAACGGACCCGCAAAAAGGTCGCAGCCTAAATCCGTATCAACAGTCGTTCGGGACGCGCGGCAGCCGTAGGCCCAATCTGCGCGGAATCAAAAGGCGGGGACGAGCCCCGCCTTTCCCGTCCAAGAGCCTCATTCCAGAGGAATTCGCGACGGCTCCAGCAATCGCTGCCGCGGCATTACCTGGTTGCATGCTCCGGCCGGGTTTCGAGCCGGTCAATGCGTTCGGAGTATGCCGCATCCTTGCCGCACGCGTTAGCCAGCCTTGCTGAGGCTGCCTGCAGAGGACTTGCCGGTGCGGCGATCCTGTTCGACCTCGTAGTTTATCTTCTGGCCCTCATTAAGGGTCGACAGGCCCGCTCGTTCAACAGCGGAAATGTGGACAAAGACATCCTGACCGCCGTTGTCGGGCTGAATAAAACCAAAACCCTTGGTGCTGTTGAACCACTTCACCGTTCCAGTCGCCATATATCCATTCCTTTGTAACAAGTCGCAACTTAGGCAGGCCATTCACGCCAGCCTGATTTGTACACGAGACTTTAGGCGCAGCAAAATCGGAAAATTGCAAGGCCCACTCGACCGCCTGATCTCCAGCAGCACCTGCCACACACGCGAGGCGCGTGCCAGACGAGGCGTATGCCAGACGTTTCGTCGTGCGCTGTCGCTCAAACGTCGACAGAAACAATGACCCAACCCTGCAAACTCGGCACATCTTGTGGACGTGCTTGGGTCGCTGCTCGACCGCAATACCCGCTCCCGACCGATATCGTCGGCCAAAATGACGACGTTTTTGTCATCAGACCGAAAGATCAGGCGCGCAGCGACACTGCACACTCAAACCGAGACCCGCGAACCTCGATTAGCTTCGGCCTGCTACGAAGCGCGGTTGCCTGCTTCTGAGGCGGGCCATTGTCGGTTTGAATCAACTGTCGGGTTCGGAACCCCAGACTGTCGGCAAGTTGACAATGCGCGTTCAGACGGCACAAACCACCCGATCGATTGTGAGCGAGATGGTTTGGCAGATTGAGCAAGGGCGGGACTCAGCTATGCCGCCCAGGCTGCTGACAAGGCCAAAGCAGCGTAGGTGCGGAGTGAAATCCAAGGTCCACATGGGTCGTCGCGCGTCCCGTGCGCCTGGGAAGGCGCCGGCCCGGCCAAGCTTTTCCCAGATCGTCCGGATGACGCAAGCTTCGCTGAGCGTCAATGAACGTTCGGGCGATGACCAAAGGCGTCGTGCGTTGCAATCTGGACTGTCCAGGATATCAGGAGTTCCATGGCCTCAGCCCGCTTGGCTGGCCACACTTGAAGCTCCAACATACCGGCTGGCACAGGCCAATTGGACTCTGCGCTGCCCTCAATGCGCTGGTGGCACGGTCAATGCTTGTCTATCGATCCGGCCGCCCATGCGTGATGCTGTCGGTCGACGTTCGCAAACCAGACCCTCGGCGAACCCAGCGAAGGGGCTCGCCGGTACGACGAGGGACCTTACCTCTTTATGCGCGGCATCATTGTCGAGGATGACATGTTGCCTTACACGTCGTCCCCTCGCGCTCGGGGCTTTGAGGGGCGGATGAAGTCCTGATGGCGGTGGCACTGCTGCATGTTTGCGTAAGACCCATCAGTCACGATCGCGTTGTCCTTCGATGTCGCGGTGCTGATAGGCGGGCAGATCGGTGTGCGCGGCGCCCGCCAAAGGATCGTCGTCACGCCGGAGGAGGCGAGCGCCGTAGCCGGCGCGCCGGCGAAAGGCGCTTTCTGTCGGATGCCCGACAATGTCGGATATCGCAAGTATCAAGGTTGGATCAAACCTTGCAAATCGGGGCTTTCTTACTTGGCACGGCGCATGCTCAGGTATCCGCAAACACCCAATGGATAACGAGCAGACTTCCCATGGCCTCACCAAAATACTGCCGAACGTTCCCCGGACGCATCCAAAGATGAGGCCCGCGTCAGGCCCGGCAACACGCTGACGGCTCATCTGGCTCGGCGTCGCGTGCCGATCCACTTTCTCCCAATAGGCGTCGGGAGACATAGAGCCTTCAAAATGAGGAACAAATCACTTTGCCAGGAACCCAGCCCATAATCCCACTCTCCCTATCAGAACTACCAAGCAAGCCCCGCACTCACGGGCTTCGCAGGACGTCCGTTGCGACCGAGTTGGGCGGCGCGAGGACGGCTCCGATCCCCGTCGCATGGGAGGACGGCAAGGCGACGGATTTCGTGCTCGACAACGGCATGGAGGTGGTCGTCATTCCCAACCACCGGGCGCCGATCGTCACCCACATGGTGTGGTACAAGATCGGCAGCGCCGACGAGCCGCCGGGCAAATCCGGCATTGCCCATTTTTTCGAGCATCTGATGTTCAAGGCGACGACCAACCATGCGGCCGGCGAATTCGACCGCGCAGTGTTCGAGATCGGCGGCTCGCAAAATGCCTTCACCTCCTCCGACTACACCGCCTTCTATCAGACAGTGGCGCCGTCGGCGCTCGAGCTGATGATGAGCTTCGAGGCCGACCGAATGCGAAACCTCATCCTCACCGACGATGTCGTCAAGACCGAGCGCGACGTGGTCATCGAGGAGCGCCGCTCAAGCACCGACACCAACCCGCAGGACGTGCTCCATGAGGAGATCGACGCGACGCTGTGGCAGAACCAGCCCTATCGCATCCCGATCATCGGCTGGATGCAGGAGATCGAGCAGCTGAACCGCGTCGACGCCACCGCCTTCTATGAAAAATACTACTGGCCCAACAACTCCGTGCTGATCGTGGCCGGCGATGTCGAGCCGGAGACGGTGAAGGTGCTGGCCGAGAAGACCTATGGCAAGGTGGCGCGCGGGCCCGACCTGCCGCCGCGCATCCGGCCGGTTGAGCCCGAGCAGAACACCAGGCGCACCGTCACGCTCTCCGACGCCCGCGTCAGCGTGCCCAGTTTTTCGACGCAGTGGGTGGTGCCGTCTTACCATACCGCCAAGCCGGGCGAGGCCGAAGCGCTCGACCTGTCCGAAATCCTCGGCGGCGGTAACCGCAGCCGGCTCTACCAGGCGCTCGCTGTCCAGCAAGGTATCGCTTCCAGCGCCTGCGCCTATTTCCAGGGCACCATGCTCGACGACACCAGGTTCGCCATCTATGGCGCGCCGCGCGGCGATGCCAAGCTGGCCGATCTCGAAGCGGCGGCCGCTGCCGAAGTCGCTCGCATTGCCAAGGATGGTGTCAGCAGCGAGGAACTGGGCAAGGCCAAGGAGCGCTTTGTGCGCGATATGATCTTTGCCGAAGACGACCAGGACGACCTCGCCTGCATATACGGCTCGACGCTGGCCACCGGCGGCACCGTGAAAGATGTCGAGGAACGGCCGTCTCGCATCCGCAGGGTTACCGCCGCGCAAATCAAAGCAGTTGCCGCCCGCTATCTCGCGTTCGACCGTTCGACCACGGGCTATCTCTTGCCCAAGACGGAGAATGAAGAGATGACGCTCGGCGCTCAGCCCCATGCTGCGATGAACATCCAGGAGGTGAAGTCCGAAAAGGGCATGATCGCCTGGCTGGTGGAGGACCACACAGTGGAAATCGTCAACATCGGCTTTGCCGGCGGCATCACGCAGGACCCGGTCGGGAAGGAGGGGATGGCCAATCTGATGGCCGGCCTGTTCATCGAAGGCGCCGGTAATTACGACAGCGATGCCTTCCAGATGAAGCTCGACGATGCCGGCGCCGAGATGGGTTTGGAGGCGCAAAGACACTACATCTGCGGATCGGTGTGCATGCTTCCCAAACAGCAGGACGCCGCGTTCGGCCTGCTTCGGCTCGCACTCAACGCGCCGCGCTTCGACCAGGGGCCGATCGATCGCGTCCGCGACGAGATTGTCTCCGACATCGTCGGCAGCGAGCGCGACCCTGACGCAATCGCTCAGCGCAAATGGCTGCGCGCGATCTATGGCACGCATCCTTTTTCGAGGCCGGGAGAAGGCACAAAAGAGAGCCTGGCCGGCATCACGCCGTCCGACCTCCTCGCCTTCCACAAGGCGATTTTCGCTCGCGACGGGCTCCATATTGCCGTGGTCGGTGACATTGATGCAAACACGCTGAGGGAAAGGCTCGACCAGCTGTTTGGTGACTTGCCTGAGCAACAAACCCTCGCCCCCGTCGCCGATGTCGTACCGAAGCTCGGCCAACTGGTGGAGGAGAACTGCGACCTGCCGCAGACTTCGCTGCGATTGGCCTGGCCTGGCGTGAAGCGTAGCGCGCCGGATCACTTCGCCACCGTGCTGATGAATGACATCCTCGGCGGCTCGGGCATGACTTCCCGCCTTTTCGAGGAGGTGCGCGAAAAACGCGGCCTTGCCTATCACGTCAGCTCTGAACTGACCCTTGACAAGCTTCTGGTTACGACAGAGACACGCTCGGACTGCGCCGCCCAAACGCTGAGCATCGTGCGAGATGTGGTAAAGCAGATGGCGCAGCAAGGACCGACCGGGGCCGAGCTCAAGGCGGCGAAGAAGCACCTGATCGGCACCTATGCCATTGACCGTCTGGGCTCGACCAGTTCGATTGCAGACCGGCTCCTGGATTTGCAGATTCACAAGGCCGACGTCGACTACAACCAGCGTCGCGCCCGCAGCATCGGTCGGGTGACGCTCAAACAGGTCAAGGCGGCGGCCAAGAAGCTGCTTTCGGCCGAGCCCGCCATTTTGGTGGTCGGCCCGCCGCTGGGCGGCAAGGATGAGTAAAGAAACTCATCTCGCCTTCCTTCTTCCTTGGGGCTTCTCGTGGGAAGAGCGAATATGGAGGCCGGTGGGCCAAGCAGATCATGCAGACCCGCGGAGTCGTTTCGCGGGCCTTGCGCGGCATTGGCGGTCCAGGCGGGCCTCTCGCCGAAACGGCGCTCCTCAGCATGTATGCCGCCTTTTGCAGAATACACTCGCACGCCACCAGCAGGCAGCGGGTGGATGAAGCAAACATCCGGCTGCTCAATCCATCAACTGATGAACCGCGGGCACTCAAACTAACGGAACTGTTGTCGTATGTTTGGTCTACCAGCTGCTTTGCCGAGGCCCTAGGACGAACCCGCTGGTGCAGAATACACACCGACGGCCTGTCGACCTGGATGTTCGCTGCGTTGAGGAGGAATCCGGTATTGCCCCTGTGCCTGCCGATGATCCGCCGTCTGAAATCCCCGCACCTGTTTGGAGCCATCGACCGCCTGCCGGCACTCGGCAGACCGGTTGGCAATAAGACGTTCGAGGTCGTCAATCCGTCGACCGGCGAAGTTTTGGCAGAGCTTCCCGATATGGGCGTGGAGGAGACACGTGCTGCGGTAGACAAGGCCTATGTTGCGCAGTCGGGATGGGCCGCGTTGACTGCCCGAGAGCGTAGCGACGTTCTTTGGCGATGGCATCAGCTGATCATCGACCATGCAGGCGATCTCGCCGCGATTCTGACTGCGGAAATGGGCAAGCCGCTTGCCGAAGCCATGTCAGAGGTATCGCATGCGGCGGCGTATCTGCAATGGTATGCCGAGGAGGCCAATCGCGTCTATGGCGAGACGATCTCGGCACCCTCGACAGACCGCCGAATGCTAGTGATCAAGCAGCCCATCGGCGTTGTTGGCACGATCACGCCATGGAATTTCCCGGCCTCCATGGTGGCGCGCAAGATCTCGCCGGCCTTGGCTGCGGGCTGCACGATCGTGCTCAAGCCCGCTGAACAGACGCCGCTCGTGGCTGGCGCAATGTTCGCCCTTGCCCATCAGGCCGGCTTTCCCGATGGCGTGGTTAACCTGATCTATGCGTCCGAAGGTGATCGCGTCGGCCGTGAACTCTGCACCAATTCCAAGATCCGCAAGATCAGCTTCACCGGTTCGACCGAGGTCGGGCGGCTGCTGATGCGTCAGTGCTCTGACCAGATCAAGAAGGTTAGCCTTGAGCTCGGCGGCAACGCACCTTTCATCATCTTCGATGATGCCGACATCGACGCTGCTGTTGACGGTGCGATCCAGGCGAAGTTTCGCAATGCCGGCCAGACCTGCGTTTCGGCGAACCGCATTTACGTCCAATCGAGCGTTCACGATGAGTTCGTCGAGAAATTCGTGGAGAAAGTCCGGCACTTATCGGTTGGCGACGGATTCGATGCCGGAGTGGACATCGGACCGCTCATCGACAGGCATGCTCTGGCCAAGATAGAGTCTCACATCGCAGATGGCATTGCGAAAGGCGGCACAATACGATGCGGGGGCCAACGTATCGGCAAGAATGGCACGTTTTTCAAACCCACGGTCCTCACCGAGATTTCCAGCGTCATGGCAGTCGCGCAAGAGGAGACATTCGGGCCGCTGGCGCCGATCATTCGCTTCAACGATGCGGACCAGGTCGTGCGCGAAGCCAATGACACGATCTACGGCCTTGCCGCATACTTCTATGCGTCCAACATGAAGCGGGTCTGGCGTGTGGCAGAGGCTCTGGAATATGGCATGGTTGGCATAAACACGGGACGCATGTCCTCGGAGGCGGCACCGTTTGGCGGCATGAAGCAATCCGGCATCGGGCGGGAGGGTTCCCGCCATGGCCTCGAGGACTATCTGGAAATGAAATATCTCTGCATGGGCGGGATTTGAAACCTGCTGCACTGTCTCTCCGCCCACCGGCCGCCCACCGGGGGCGGCCTGCGGTCAATGCCGCCACCTAATTTGAAGTTCCAAACGCCGTTGACCTGAAACACGGATGCCCGGCAGGAGACTGAGCTCGCTGCCGGGCCGGACATGCCTTGGGAGGGCATAAGTCAGCGCTCCTAGGGCCGATGGGGCCACTCAGTTCGTGCGCCTTTTGCCGATTGCGTTGCATGTGCCGTGCCAAGCCAAAAAGCATTGATAAACCGCCGATGGATCAGCTTTTGCCCTGTTGCGCACTCTACATTGTGGGATATGCGACAATGCCCAAGCGGTTGGATCGTCGTGTTGCAGACCCCCAGACGGGTCATGATTGCTATTCTTAGGACAGTGCGCAGCAAGCGCTACCCGCTGTACTACAGGCACACCATTTCCATAATCAAGCGGTGAGTGCGATGTCTGACCGAGCTGTCGGTCCAGGGGACAGTGTTAAGTTCTAAATCCCTCCATACAGTTGCACCTTCAACGATCGCCGGTCCAACAGGTCTGCATGTCCGGACTCAAAGGATCTTGGCTGCTATGGCGACATTGCGGTGCACGCCGCTTTCCGACCACTGATGTGGGTCCAGTTCGAGGCCGGCCCTAATGAACCACCGCCTTGGCACCCTCGCCGATCTCGATCGTGCCCACTGGCGTGGTGTAGGTAACGGCATTGGTCGCCGTGCTCTCCGGCAAGGGCCGGACTGATCAGCGCGCCACTGCCGGCAGGCTGATGAGCGGATCATCGCTCATCTGGCTGATGGTCTCAAGGGTCATG
>NZ_RZSN01000310.1:0-3492 GCF_003997315.1 Mesorhizobium sp. M1A.F.Ca.IN.020.04.1.1 | reverse complement strand
GGCCGTTGCTGCCACGCCGTCCATGGATTGGAGCCTCATGTCTAAGACAACGGCCACCACTCTCGCGGTTCTCCTTTTTCTCCTCGCCGTGCTGCTTTCCGTGCTGGCGAGCCATAATAGCGCGCACCCGCCGCGGGAAAGGCCGCCCCCGCCCATGCAGTCGTGCCAATGGACAGTCAAAAGTGGAGCGGCGCACTCGTCAACGACCCCGCTTCGCCAAATCGCCGGCAACCCGGAAGGTCCGGGGACCCTTCAGCGCTCTGCCGGGCGGACGGTCAGTCGCCCGGCGTGGTGAATGGCGGTCGCGGTTGCCCGGCCCGCGCGAACGACGCTCAGCTGGGTGGGGTGGGCCCGATGGCGCAAGGCCATCTTTCCAGAAACCGCCAGAGCGCACCGGCATCTATAGCTGTGCGCCCTCGCGACTGCGCCCTGTGGCAAGTGCGGGGCTCGATCAAAAGCATTTTACACCAAAAGGCGGGCCGTTGCTGCCACGCCGTCCATGGATTGGAGACTCATGTCTAAGCCGACTGCCATCACTGTCGCAGCTCTTCTTTTACTCCTCGCCGTGCTGGCGAGCCAATATAGCGCGAACCTGCACCGGCAGGCGTGGTCGATCGACAGGCAAAAGTGGAGCGGCGCATTCGACAACGACCCCCTTCGCCAATCGCCGGCAACCCGCAAGGCGATGCCGTTCTGGTCATATTCAATGACTACCACAACTGTCCGCATTGCAGACTGGCAGATCTCAACTACCAAAAAGCCTTCAAGAATGATCCCAATCTGAAGCTTGTGATCAGACGGTTCCCGGTCCTGGGACCGGATTCCCAATCGCACTCGCCTCGAGAAAACAGGGAAAGTTCGACGAATTCCACCGCGCCCTTATGACTTCCCCCAGTTGGATCATTGAAAGGATCACTCTCAAGATCGCAGCGCGTGTGGGCCTTGACGTGGAGCAGCTCAAGCGGGAATGCAAGATCC
This sequence comes from Mesorhizobium sp. M1A.F.Ca.IN.020.04.1.1, assembly GCF_003997315.1. Lineage (NCBI taxonomy): Bacteria > Pseudomonadati > Pseudomonadota > Alphaproteobacteria > Hyphomicrobiales > Phyllobacteriaceae > Mesorhizobium > Mesorhizobium sp. M1A.F.Ca.IN.020.04.1.1. The sequence goes on along the minus strand of NZ_RZSN01000310.1, from coordinate 2,514 downwards.
GGCCATCGCAGATGAACTTGCGCGCGTCCGCGCACTCGCGAAAGGTCTGCACATCGACCGTACGCCCGCGTTGGTGGTCGGCGATATAGTGATCGCCCACCTGGTCGACATGGCCAGCTTGCAACGCTTGCTCGCCGATGCGCGCTCAAAGCGTGCAGGCTCTCGTGCGGGGCAGCATCTGTAGATCGGCCACGCTGTTGTTGCCGGAGCGTGCCGTTTGTGGCAGCTGGCTTTGCTGTTGCTCCTCGGCATCTTGTTGCGGTCATCCAGCTGCCGTGGGCGCCAACAACAATCCTGAGCGCCCGCGCCTGAAGGCGCTGGCCGGGTGCTCGTGAACCGAGCCCGCTTATCTTCGCCAGGCTCAGGCGGTCTTGGCCCTGCGGCTTCGCCCCCTGGCGCGGGGCAGCCTTCGGCTGCTGACGGTCGCCGGCCTGTCGGCCGGCGTCGTTTTTATCGTGGCCTTCCCCGGTGGCGCAGGGCGGGCAGCACTCCCTTCTAGGCCCGCCGCGGCGTCCCGCAACCCTTCGCTTTCGCTTCGGGTCCTCCACTCCGTTCCGGTCCTGCGGATGCAGTCCGCCTCCGACGTCGGGCCTTTCCGGTCGCTTTCGCCGCCCACCCCGCTTCCGGGGAGGGCGCGATTGAAGAGCGGAGGACATCACGATGCGTGCAAACAACAAACGTTGCGGCAGCCGACAGGCTGGCGCAGAGAGTGGCGGGCGCACCGGCGCCAGCCTTTATCAGGAAATCACCGACCGCATCATTGCCGAACTGGAGCGCGGCACCGTGCCATGGGTCAAGCCGTGGGGCAGGGCAAGGACAGGCCTCGGCCTGCCGCGGAATGCGGCCACCCAGCGCCGATATTCCGGCATCAATATCCTGATCCTGTGGGGCGGGGTCATCGATCGCGGTTTCCCCAGCCAGAACTGGCTCACCTTCCGGCAGGCGCTTTCCCTAGGTGGCAATGTCAGGAAGGGTGAGCACGGCACCACCATCGTTCACGCTGACCGCTTTGTTCCCAAGAACGAAAAGCAACGCGCCGACACCGATGGCGACGAACCGCAGGCGGTGCCCTTCCTGAAGCGCTTTACCGTCTTCAATGTCGCGCAGTGCGATAATCTGCCCGAACATCTTTATGCCGCCGGCGAGCCTCTGCCTGAGCGCGAGATGGTCCCGCAGGCCGAGGCGCTCATTCATGCAACCGGCGCTGATTTTCGCATCGGCGGCGAGCGCGCCTTCTACATGCCCGGCAGCGACACCATACAGGTGCCGCCGCAGCCGGCTTTCTTCCACCAGATCGACTATTACCGGACCTGCTTTCACGAGCTTGGCCACTGGACCGGCCACCCGACGCGACTCGCGCGCGACCTGTCCGGCTCCTTCGGGTCCAACACCTATGCGCGCGAGGAACTGGTCGCCGAAATCGCATCAGCCTTCATCTGCAGCAGTCTCGGCATCGAGCCGACCGTGCGCCATGCCGACTACATCGGCTCATGGCTGACGGTTTTGCGCGAGGACAACCGCGCCATCTTCCGCGCCGCAAGCCATGCCTCGAAAGCCGCCGATTTCCTGCTTGGCCGCAATGCCGATGTCGAAGGCGAGGCACATGCCGAAACCGCCTATGGAAGCGCGCAATCATCACACGCGGCCGCCTTGCGCCTCTGATGACGCAAAAGCCGCGCAACCAACTCGACAGTTCTTTTGAGGTTGCGCTAACATGGCCGGCGTTGGCGCCGATCGTTTATCGGATCGAGGTTCGCAAAAAAAGGGCGGCATTGCTGCCGCCCCTCGTTGCGAAAGCTGCCAGAGCTGGATTAGAAATCCATACCGCCCATGCCGCCCATGCCGCCGCCACCCATGCCGCCAGGCATGCCGCCGCCGCCAGCCGACTCCTTCTTCGGAGCCTCCGCGATCATGGCTTCGGTGGTGACCAGCAGGCCGGCCACCGAGGCCGCGTCCTGGAGAGCGGTGCGGACAACCTTGACCGGATCGACGATGCCCATGGCGATCATGTCGCCATATTCGCCGGTCTGGGCGTTGTAGCCGAAGGTCGCGCCCTTGTTCTCAAGGATCTTGCCGGCAACGATCGATGCTTCCGCACCGGCGTTGGCCGCGATCTGGCGGGCCGGAGCCTGCAGCGCACGACGAACGATGTTGATGCCGGCGGCCTGGTCGGCATTGACGCCGGTGGCCTTGATGTTGGCCGAAGCGCGCAGCAGCGCGACGCCACCACCAGCAACGATGCCTTCTTCGACGGCCGCGCGGGTCGCGTTGAGGGCGTCATCGACGCGGTCCTTCTTTTCCTTGACTTCGACTTCCGTCGCACCGCCGACGCGGATCACCGCAACGCCGCCGGCGAGCTTGGCCAGACGTTCCTGCAGCTTCTCCTTGTCGTAGTCCGAAGTGGTCTCTTCGATCTGCTGCTTGATCTGGGCAACGCGGCCCTGGATCTCGGCCTTCTTGCCGGCGCCGTCGACGATGGTGGTGTTCTCCTTGGAGATCGACACCTTCTTGGCG
>NZ_RZSN01000309.1:0-3552 GCF_003997315.1 Mesorhizobium sp. M1A.F.Ca.IN.020.04.1.1 | reverse complement strand
GCCCTATCGCGACCTGTTCAAGCCGCTGGCCGACCAGTGCGGTCACAAGGCCCTCCCTGGCGATAGCCACCTCGTCGCCGATCGTGTCGGCGGCGCCGATGACGAACTCGTTCTTGGCGATCTTGTCGGCCAGCGGCTTGAACAGGTCGCGATAGGGCTGCGGAGCGCCGAACAGCGGCCAGCCGCCCATGATGCCGAAAGCGTCGAGCTTCGGATTGGCGGCCAGGATGTCTGTCATCGCCTGCACGCCCTTGGCGCCGTCGTCATTGGTGAACACCGGGCAACCCGCCACTTCCGTCCAGCCGCCTTCGCCGGCGAGCGCCGGCAGGCCTTCCTTGCCCGACAGCGCATCGCGCATGCCCTGCGCGCGGCGCAGGATGTTGTCGGCGGCCGGATTGCCCTCGATCGTGCAGATCGTGCCGCCATTCGGCTTGGCCTTCTTGATGTATTCGCCGATCCGCTTGCCCATCAGATAGTTGTCGGTGCCGAGATAGGTCTTGCGAAGCGCGGCGTCTTCCTTGGCAAGATCGGCATCGACCGTCATGATCGGGATCGACGGATTGGCGCTCTTGATCGTCTGCGCGATCAGCGGCGCGTTGGACGGCGAGATCGCCATCGCGGCCGTGTCCGGCTTGCTCAGCATGTCCTGCACGATCTGGGCTTCGCCGGCCTCGTCCGAGGTCGATGCCGGGCCGGTGTAGAAGCATTCATATTCGGAGCTGGCGTTCTCCTTGTTCCACTTCTCGCAGCCCTGATGGATGGCTTCGAAGAAAGGGTTGTCGAGGCCCTTTACGACAATGACGAGCTGTTTCTTGGCCAAAGCCGGCCCGGCGCCCAGCGCCATGGCGGCGACGGCGGCGAGCAAAAGTGATTTCCTCATATCAGTCCTCCCTTGAAAACAGACGGACACGACGTGCCCGCCACACCGATCGGCCCGGATGCAAGCAACACGCGGAATAGGCTCGAAAGTTCGTGTCTCAAGCCGGGCCGACAAGCATTTGCCGATCCGTTCCAGCTCGAATGGGCGCCGGCCGGATCCTGAATCTCGCCCACCGCGTCACGCCGAGCAGCGATTTCGCGACGGAAAAATTCTTCCTCCAATGCTAGCTAATAACGGCTCGCTGCCAACGTCAATTGCTATTTGTCCTACAAAACCGATTTTTCAACGGGACTCGAAATTAATCGCCCGACAATTGATTGACGCCCATGGCCGCATTTGCCTAAATGAGTCTATCGCACCTGCTCGGGAGGAGTTGGAGGCGCGAGGCCCCTGCGGCGCCGGCAATTATGGCAAGGCAGTCGAGGGACGAAAACGGGGAGGCTTAAGGCTGGTGTCGGTTCTCGAACTCGCCAATATCTCGAAGCATTTCGGCGCCATCCAGGCGGTGAACGACGTCTCGTTCAAGCTCGAGGCCGGCGAGGTCGTCGGCCTGATGGGCGACAACGGCGCCGGCAAGTCGACGCTGGTCAAGATGATCGCCGGCAATTTCCGCCCCAGCCACGGCACGATGCATATGGACGGCAAGGAGTTGATCCTGCACAAGCCGGCCGAGGCCCGCCAGCACGGCATCGAGATCGTCCATCAGGACCTGGCGCTTTGCAACAATCTGACGGCCGCCGCCAATGTCTATCTCGGCCGGGAACTGCGCCGCGGCATCGGCCCCTTCCGCATTCTCGATTATGCCGCGATGTACAAGCGCGCCGGCCAGCTCTTTGCCGAACTGAAATCCGAGACGCGGCCGCGCGACCTCGTCAAGCAGATGTCTGGCGGCCAGCGCCAGGCGGTGGCGATCGCCCGCACCATGTTGTCGCAAGCCAAGATCGTGCTGATGGACGAGCCGACGGCGGCGATCTCGGTCAGGCAGGTCGCGGAGGTACTGAACCTGATCCGCCATCTGCGTGACCAGGGCATCGCCGTCGTGCTGATCAGCCACCGCATGCCCGACGTCTTCGATGTCGCCGACCGCGTCATCGTCATGCGGCGCGGCAGGAAAGTCGCCGACAAGAAGATCGCCTCGAGCTCGCCCGAGGAAGTCACCGGGCTGATCACCGGCGCCATCGAACAGGTTGCGTAATCGCGTGGATCGGGCGTCCAACGCCTCAGGAAAGGTCGATAATGGCAGTCACCCTTGACCAGACGATCGCGCAGAAGCAGCACACATTCTTCTCACGGCTCTTTGCCAACCAGACCTTCTGGGTGGTGATCGCGGTTATCCTCGCCTGCCTGTTCCTGTCCTTCGCGACCGACGCTTTCGCCACGCAGAAGAACCTCTTCAACATCACCCGCAACATCACCTTCGTCGCCATCGTGGCGCTCGGCATGACTTTCGTCATCATCACCGGCGGCATCGACCTGTCGGTCGGCTCGGTGCTGTGCCTGTGCTCGATGGTGCTGGCCGTCACCATGCATGCCGGCTATTCGATCGAAATCGGCATCCTGGCCTCGATCGTCACCGCTTTAGCCATCGGCGCCTTCAACGGGGTGCTCATCGCCTATCTCGGTTTCCCACCCTTCGTGGTGACGCTCGGCATGCTGTCGGTGGCGCGCAGCCTCGCCATGGTCGCCTCCAACAACACCGTCGTCTTCCAGTTCGGGCCGGACCACGACAAGCTTCTGGCGCTGGGCGGCGGCGCCTGGGTGTTCGGCATCGCCAATCCGGTGCTCTACATGATCCTTTTGGCGTTGATCACCGGCTTCATCCTGCGCTGGACCAAGTTCGGCCGGCATATCTTCGCCATCGGCGGCAATGAGCATGCGGCCACGCTGACCGGTGTTCCGGTGCGCCAGATCAAGGTCGCAGTCTACATGATCTCGGCGCTCTCGGCCGGTCTCGCCGGCATCATCCAGACCGGCTGGCTCGGCGCCGTCACCACCAATCTCGGCAACGGCATGGAGCTGCAGGTGATTGCCGCGACCGTCATCGGCGGCGCCGACCTCGCCGGCGGCGTCGGCACCGCGTTCGGCGCCATCGTCGGCGCCGCCCTGATCGAGGTCATCCGCAACAGCCTCGGCCTGCTCGGCATCAACGCCTTTTGGCAAGGCACTTTCATCGGGGGCGCGATCATCCTGGCGGTGCTGTTCGACCGCATCCGTAATTTTAGGCGCAGCGATTAGAAAGCAAACCTTCCCTTCTCCCTTCTTGTGGAGAAGGGGAGACCCCTGCTCAGTCTGAAAATCCGCCCAGCTGGTCGGTGCGGAGCGGTCGTCATTCCTCCACGCCTTGACGGGGCCAGAGGCGATGAGCTCCGGGTCATTGCGATGCACAAAAGTGCCGAGCCCCGACAGTTTGCCGTTCGGTGCCGCCGCGGGCGTGCGCAGGCCGGCCTTCCAAGCCCATTTCAGTCCCGCCCGGTATGGCCTGAGACCTCTGCACCCGCACTGGCCGGCAGGGTCAGGAAACGCAGCGCTGCCACCAGCCCGATCAGGCCGATCGCGAAAAAGGCGATCCTGAAGTCTATTAGGTTGGGCGCCGCGCCGCTGCGCACGATCTGCGACAGGTTGAGGATCGCCGCGGCCACGGCCACGCCAAACAGCATCGCCACCTGCTGCAG
>NZ_RZSN01000308.1:0-3600 GCF_003997315.1 Mesorhizobium sp. M1A.F.Ca.IN.020.04.1.1 | reverse complement strand
GTCGCGCCCCATGATGGCGATGTCGTCGCCGTCGCCGCCGGCAAACACTTTCGTAGCCCCCGCTTTCTTCAGGCGGCCGATCAGCCCGATCTGGTTGTCGAGCTGCGGCCGGAACGTGTCGACGAAGACCGGTTTCAGCGCCGCCTGCTCGGCGGCCGCGCGGAAAGTCTCTGCGATCTCTCGGCCATAGATGGTGCCGTCATCGATAACGGCGAACAATTCGTTCTGCCAGAGCCGAGTGAGGATCGTGGCCACCGCATTGCGTTCGTCGTCGCCGCGCGGGCCAAGCCGGTAGACCGGCCAGCCGGTCTTGGCGCGGCGGTCGGTCAGGCTCTCGGTGCGCACGCCGATCGCGATGACCGGAATGTTGGCATCCTTCAGGATCGGCAGCGCCGCCTCGATCGCTTCGGTGCACAGAAAACCGACAACGATGTTGACCTTGGCATCCACGAACTGCCTGGCAGCCGCTGCACCGCCATCGGCAGTGCAGGCGTCGTCAACGGTTTGGACGGCGACGCCTTCGGCCTCCGCCGCCAGCGCGGTCCCCGCCTCGATCTGCTTGCCGAGGATCGCCGACGGTCCCGACAGCGGTGCGGCGACGCCAACCAGCGTCTCGGCATGGACGCTCGCGGCCAGCCAAAGCAGCGCGGCTAAAGTCGTCGTGAGAAGGCGCATTCGGGCGAAGAGGTCCTCCGTGCCGGGAGTATTGTTCCGGCACTATTCCAGCAAAGACCTAAAGGCTGCCTAATCCCGGTGCAACACGCGAATTCAGGATTGCGCTCAAGCACTTCGCTTGTGTCATACAATATGCAGCCATATATAACGAGCTTCCGTTTTGGCAGGTGGATCATCGGGTGCTGAAGATTAATGACATCGGGCCGCAAGCCTATCGCGATGCGATGGCGCATTTTGCCGGCCATGTGCATGTGGTGACCACGGACGGCCCGGCCGGGAGACGAGGCGCAACGGTGATTGCCGCCTGCTCGGTCTCGGATACGCCGCCCGCCGTGCTTGTCTGCCTCAACCGCGAAAATCCCAAGAACGAGGCCTTCATCCGGAACGGCAATTTCGCGCTGAACACGCTCGCCTCGGACCAGGAGGCGCTGTCGGTCGGCTTTTCCGGCATCACCGGCCTGCCGTCCGAGGAGCGCTTCGCGCTCGGCGAATGGGACGTGATCTCGACCGGCGCGCCGACGCTGAAAGGCGCGCTCGCCGTCTTCGATTGTCAGATCATCGATACCAAGGATTTGGCCACCCACCGTGTGCTTTTTGGCAAGGTGACAGGCCTGCGCATCGGCGATAATTTGCGGCCGCTGATCTACCACAACCGCGACTACCACGTTCTGTGAAAACCGCTCTTGCGCTTTGATGGGTTTGAGGCGCGCCCCCGTGGCGTGAAGGCGATGCTGCCGCAACGAGTTCCGCGCCGTGCACAATCTCGGACGCGCTGGCCGATCCTTGCGCCCCGCTCGCCCAGCGGCCGGCCGCAGCTGTGGACCTGCGGCGCTGGCTGGGAACTGGCGACAGGCGGGCCGCGTAGCCATATGTTTCGCAGCGATATATTCCTCTGGGACGTTCCCCGAGAAAACAGACTTTGTGAGAAGCGACGATGGACGAGAGCATTTATCTCGATGAGCTCCGCGATCCCCTGATCATCGCGGAAGGCTGGATGAAGAACGGTAAGAATGTCGCCATCGCGACCGTGGTCGAAACCTGGGGTTCGGCCCCCCGCCCGATCGGCAGCCATCTGGTCATCGACGCCGAAGGCAATTTCCACGGCTCGGTGTCGGGCGGCTGTGTCGAGGGCGCGGTGGTGGCCGAAGCGATCGACGTCATCGGCTCGGGCAAGCCGAGGATGCTGGAGTTCGGCGTTGCCGACGAAACCGCCTGGCAGGTGGGGCTGTCCTGCGGCGGCCGCATCAAGGTCTATGTCGAGCGGCTGGGTTGACTGCGGATGGATCCGTATGTTCTGAAAACATTGAACGAAGAGCGCCGCGCCAGGCGCGCCGCGGTGCTGGTCACCGACCTCGGTGACGGCCGCGACCGCATCGTGCGTGAAGGCGACCGCGTCGCGGGCGAGCTCGGCGTGGCGATCGCCAGTGCGTTCCGCACCGGCATCTCTCGATCGGTGGAAGCGGAAGGGCGGACTTTCTTTCTCAATGCGCATCTGCCGCGCCCGCGCCTGGTGGTGGTCGGCGCGGTGCATATCAGCCAGGCGCTGGCGCCGATGGCCAGAATCGCCGGTTATCCGGTCGAGATCATCGATCCGCGCACCGCCTTCGCCACGCCGGAGCGCTTCCACGATGTGGCGCTGCATGCCGAATGGCCGGAAGATGTGCTGAAGCGCCAGCCGCTCGACAGCTACACCGCGCTTGCCGCCGTCACTCACGATCCCAAGATCGACGATTTCGCGCTGAAGGCGGCGCTCGACGCCAGGTGCTTCTATGTCGGGGCGCTTGGCAGCAGGAAGACTCACGCCAAGCGGGTCGAGCGTCTGCTGGCGCTCGGCGCCAGCGCCGACCAGATCGCCCGCATCCATGCGCCGATCGGGCTGGACATCGGCGCCGCGAGCCCGGCCGAGATCGCCGTCGCGGTGCTGGCACAAACCATCCACGCCTTCCGCTCGCGCGGCCTGGAAAGCAAAGGCGCGGTGGCGTGAAGTTCGGCCCGATCGCGATCGATGAGGCCGAAGGCGCGGTGCTGGCGCATGCGACCACTGCCGGCGAGCGGCGATTCCGCAAGGCGCATCGGCTGAACGGCGAGGACGTTGCTGCGCTGAAGGCGGCCGGCATCAGCGAAGTCGTCGTGGCCGTTCTGGCTCCCGATGACCTCGGCGAGGATGCCGCAGCCGAAAAGATCGCGTTGAGCATGTCCCATCGCAACGTGGAGACGAAGCCCGCTGCAACGGGACGCGTGAACCTGCATGCCGAAGCCGCAGGCGTCTTCACCGTCGACGCCAAGATGATCGACGCCATCAATGCCATCGACCCGGCGATCACCATCGCTACCCTGGCGCAGCACGCGCCTGTCGAGGCGGGCCAGATGGTGGCGACGGTGAAGATCATTCCGTTTGCCGTCGCTGCGAGCCTAGTCGATGCGGTGGCCAGGATTTGCGCCGGCGGCGAAATCTGCGCCGTCAACGCCTATCGCCCGGTCAATGTCGGCGTCATCCAGACGACGCTGCCCGGCTTGAAGCCGAGCGTGCTCGACAAGACGCTGCGGGTCACCGAGGCGCGGCTGGCGCGCTCCGGCGGCCGGCTGAAGGCGGAGCGGCGCACGCCGCATGACGTGACGCTTGTTGCGGAAGCAGCAAGCGCGCTGGCGCGCGACAACGACATGGTGGTGATCTTCGGCGCCTCGGCGCTGGCCGATTTCGCCGATGTCATCCCTGCCGCGATCGAGAAGGCGGGCGGCAAAGTCATTCGAGCCGGCATGCCGGTCGATCCCGGCAATCTGCTGGTGCTCGGAACGCTCGACGGCAAGCGCGTCATCGGCGCGCCCGGCTGTGCCCGCAGCCCGAAGGAAAACGGTTTCGACTGGGTGCTGGACCGGCTGATCGCCGGGCTTGACGTGACGGCGGGCGACATTGCCGGCATGGGC
>NZ_RZSN01000307.1:0-3651 GCF_003997315.1 Mesorhizobium sp. M1A.F.Ca.IN.020.04.1.1 | reverse complement strand
GGGGAGGGGGGTAACCGCCAGTTCCTGCTGCTCACGCTGCCGACCGCCGGCGGCGCGCTGAAGGTCGAGACAGCGGCGAGAAGCAGCAATCCGGTCGCCGGCATCGCTGCCGCCTATGCCGGCCTCATGGACGCATTCAAGGCCGCCGCCTGACTGTCGGCGGTTAGAACATTATTTCGCTGCACGCGACGCGTCATCGCGCCGCCTTGCGCGAGGCGTCGGGCCGATCCACCTTTGACGGACGAGAAGCGGTTCCGAACGGAAAAACCGCCACGCACCTTCCTCAAACTGCCGACGAGACCCGTCTTGGACAAGCGTGCCAACCCCGCCCCCGGCTTTCAGCGCAATCCCGACAAGGTGATAACGATCGAGCCTTATCGCGGCACCGTCACAGTCAGCGCCGGCGACGTCGTCATCGCCCGGTCTACCCGGGCCAGGCTCTTGTCGGAACCGCCCTACCCGGCGGTTTTCTATATTCCCTTCGACGATATCGATCTCAGCAAGCTCGCCAGGACCGAGCATTCGACGCATTGTCCCTACAAGGGCAACGCGAGCTATTGGAGCGTGCTGCCGGCCGGCGACAGCGGCAGGGACGCGATGTGGGCCTATGAGCAGCCTTTCGACGAAGTGGTCGAGATCCGCGATCACGGCGCGTTCTATACGGGCAAGGTGACGGTCGAGACTAAGCCGGAGTGATAGACTGCGGCGGAAAGCATCGCGGATCTCCGAGGTCGCTGAGCCTCCCAGCCGTCGTCATCAACCTCCGCCACGGATTAATCCGTGGTGCCGTCGTTGCCGACGTCGTCGGCGTCGTCCAGCCGAACGAAGGTCAGGCCCTTCTGCTTCAGGGCGAGCAGGCCCTGGACGACACCCTCGCCCGCGGCATGGGTCGGCTGGTTGATGTGAGCGATGATGACGTCGCCATCCTTGGCAGCGGCGATGCGCCGGGCGGTTTCCCTGGCGCCGAGCAGTGAGCCGCCGTCGCCATTGACGGAAAAGCCCGCGACCTTGAAGCCCAGCTTGCGGATCATGGCGATCGCCGACGGGCTGTATTCGGCGGTGGCGCCGCGAAACCATTTCGGCGGCGGGCCGCCAGCGCTCGCAAGCGCCGCGGCACCCGACTCGACCTCGGCCTGAACGGCATCTGGACTGCCGGCACTGCTGATGCCGTAGATCTTGCGGGGCGTGTCGACCGCCGGGATATGGCGGCCACCGTGGTTTTCCAGTTCGAACAGATCAGGATGCGCGCGCATGATCCCGACAGCGGCGGCGTTGCGCTTCAGCCAGATGCCGGTGACGAAGATAGTCGCGGGAATTTTGTTTTCGACCAGGGCCGAAAGAATGCGCGTATCGGTCTTCCCGCCGCAGGCGTCCAGCGTGAGCGCGACACGGCCACCGCCGCCTTGCGGCGTCAGATGCAACGTCGGTTCGACCAGCGTCCCGGCATTGCCAGCCGAGACCACGACAAGCGATAGCGCGATCGCGCAAAGAGATTTTTGAAGCAAACCCGTCATTCCCATGCCCGGCCCGTCAAGCCGCTCAACCGCAAGATGGCCTCAACAAGACGCGCATCTAGGCGAAAATCGGAACGGTTCGCATCCGAAAAGCCACCGCGCGACAATTTGCATGGAGAGTAGCTGCAAAAGCTCAACACGCCTTTAGCAGACTTGAGCTAGACCGCCTGCTCAAGCGCCACGTCGGTACGCGCCAAAAGTTCGCGCACCGCCTCGACCACGGAATCCACTTCAAGGCGCCAGACACAGCATGCCTTGCTCGAATCGGTCCGACGGCACAGGTCGCCGCCGACGCAATCGCAGGGCATGGAGGGGCGCAACGAGATGCTGGGGACGCCGACCGGGCCCCATCGAACCGGATTGGTCCGGCCGAACAGACCGACGACCGGAGTGCCGGCTGCGGCCGCCATATGCATCGGGCCGCTCTCATTGCCGAGGAATAATCTGGCCTCCTTGAGCAGCGCCAGCAACGTTTCGAGCGAGAGCGTGCCGACCAGATTGACGACCGGCGTTTTCGCTGCCGCCATGATCTTGTCCGCCGCCTCGTGCTCATCAGGGCCGCCGATCAGCACAGCGTCCAGGCCAGTTTCGGACGATATCCGTTCGATCGCGGCCGCAAAGCGCTCCGGCTGCCAGCGACGCCCGATGAAGCTCGCCCCCGCATGCACCGCCACGAAGGCATTTGGCCGCAAATGATGCTTGCTCAGCAAGGCGAGCGCTTGCGTCGTTTCGAAGGGCAGCGGGCGGATAGCCGGTGCCCTGACGCGCAGGTCGACGCCGAGCACCTCGAGCGGCGACAAATAGCGGAAGAGATAATGTTTTTCGCCGAATCCGTACGGCTTCATCCTGACATTGGCAGGCTGGCGCTCAAGCCAGCGCAGAGGTCGCTCCGTCGGATAGTGGCCGACACGAATCGGGGCACGGACCAATCCGGACACCAGCCGCGAAGTCTTGGAATCGGTGATGTCGATGACCATGTCGAAGCGGTGCCGCCGCAAAGTTCGCACAACCCGGACAAGCTCGCGCCCGCGCTGGAGCGGCGTGCCGCGCATGCCGGCACGGCTGAACGAAACGACCTCCGCTGCGATGCCATGCGCTGTTAGAAATCCAGCAAACCTGGCATCGCACAGGAACACGACCTTCACACCTGGATATCCGAGCTGAAGGTTCTTCGCCAAGGCAGAGGCAAGCACGATGTCGCCTATGAACTTGGTCTGCATGATCAGGATCGATCGGAAAGAGGTGGGGGAAATCTGCAACATCTGTTTCACGCCCCGAGTAATTCGGAACCAGAAACTGCCCAGGAACGATGTCGAGATTGAGAACCAGCGCGCGCACGTTCGCGTGAGTTTCCATACGAAATCGTAAGATGGAGCGCGCCGTTCAGGCGCGCTTGGCTCTTCCCTTCGCGGCCTCCACGGCCGCCTGGGCCGCAGCCAGCCGGGCAATCGGTACACGGTAAGGCGAGCATGACACATAGTCGAGGCCGACCTCTTCGCAGAAGCGGATCGAGGCCGGGTCGCCGCCATGCTCGCCGCAAATGCCGAGCTTGATGTCGGGTCGTGTTCCCTTGCCCTTTTCCGCCGCAATCCGCACCAGTTCGCCGACACCGTCGATGTCCAGCGAAACGAACGGATCCTGTTCGATGATACCTTTCTGCCGGTAGGTTTCAAGGAAGGAGGCCGCATCGTCGCGCGAGATGCCGAAAGTCGTCTGGGTCAGATCGTTGGTGCCGAAGGAGAAGAACTCGGCCGCTTCGGCAATGACATGGGCGCGGATGGCTGCGCGCGGCAGCTCGATCATGGTGCCGGTAAGATAGTCGATCTTGGTGCCGGTCTCCTGCATGACGCTTTGCGCGACGGCATCGATGCGCGCCTTGACGTATTGCAGCTCCTTCACGAGGCCGACCAGCGGCACCATGATTTCGGGCACCACCAGCGCGCCGGCCTTGTGGCCGGCCTGAACCGCCGCCTCGAAAATGGCGCGTGCCTGCATCTCGGCGATCTCGGGATAGGAGACCGCCAGACGGCAGCCGCGATGCCCGAGCATCGGATTGAACTCATGCAGCGCCTCGGTACGCTGCCTGAGCTTGTCCGCCGGCACATTCATGGCGGTCGCGACCTCGGCGAGCTCGGCG
>NZ_RZSN01000306.1:0-3653 GCF_003997315.1 Mesorhizobium sp. M1A.F.Ca.IN.020.04.1.1 | reverse complement strand
GCTTCTGGTGATGGCCAAGGATGAGCCGGCGCGCGAGCGGCTGATCGTCAAGATGCGAGGCATCCTCGCCAAGGACTTCCCGTCGATCCGCGCCAAGGTCGATCGTTTGTTCCTCGGGCCGCCGACCGGCTGGCCGGTGCAAATGCGCATCATGGGGCCGGATCGCCAGGAGGTGCGCCGCATCGCCGACGAGGTGAAGGCAAGGTTCGAAGCAAACCCGCTGCTCGGCGCCGTCCATGACGACTGGCTGGAGCCGGTGCCGGCGATGAAGCTGGTGATCGACCAGGACCGAGCCCGGGCACTAGGCGTCACATCGCAGCGCATTCGCCAGATGCTGCAGGCAACCATGTCCGGTGCGCCGCTCGACGATTTCCGCGACGGCGAAGAGACGGTCTCGATCGTCGCCCGCGAGCCGGAGGCGACCCGTCATCTGCTGTCCTCGGTCGACTCCGTCTACATCCCGACCGACTTCGGCGGCTCCGTGCCCCTGTCCCAGGTGGCGAAAGTGGTGCCCGTGATGGAGCAGGGCATCGAGTGGCGGCGCGACCGTCTGCCGACCATCAGCGTGCGCGCCACGTTGCCGGATGGCGTGCAGTCGAACGACGTCGTCACCAAGATGTACAACGACATGAAGGACCTGCGTGCCGGCCTTGCCCCCGGCTACAAGATCGAGATCCAGGGCGGCGCGGAGGACTCGGCCGAAAGCCAGGCCTCGATCGCCGCCAAGGCACCGATCATGCTGGCCGTCATCGTCATCTTGCTGATGGTCCAGCTGCAGCATTTCGGCAAGTCGATGCTGGTGCTGGCCACCGGCCCGCTCGGCATCATCGGTGCCGCGGCAGCCCTTCTGATCAGCGGCGCGCCCTTCGGCTTTGTCGCCATCCTCGGCGTCATCGCGCTGCTCGGCATCATCATGCGAAACTCGATCATCCTGGTCGACCAGATCGACCAGGACATCGCCGCCGGCATGGATCGATCGGAAGCGATCGTCGGCGCTGCGGTGCGCCGCTTCCGCCCGATCATGCTGACGGCGCTGACCGCGGTGCTTGCGCTGATCCCGATCTCGCGCGCCGTCTTCTGGGGGCCTCTGGCCTACGCCATGATGGGCGGCATCCTCGTCGCCACCGTGCTCACCATCCTGGTGCTGCCGGCGGGCTATGCCCTGTTCTTCGGCCGCGAGCCCAAGAAGGCCAAGACAGGCGAGCAGGCGCAGGAGCCGGAACAGGTCGAAGGCATCGAAAGACCGCAGCTGGCGCTGGCTGCGGAATAAGAAGGTGGCAACCTCGAATCATCCGCCATCGGCGAAAGCCGGTGGCGGATGATGCGCATCGAAAGAACGCCTCGCGCCGCCGCGGCGCGCTCGGCGAGGCGCCTACGCCAATTCCTCGGAATGCGCGAACGTCACGCCATACTCCGCGGCCGAGTCGAGCATCGTATGCCACAGGCTTTCGGCAAAGGTTGCGAATACCAAGAGGTTGAACACGGCCTGGCCGTCTTGTCGGTTCTTCCCGCGCCAGAGCGTCACGCTGGTATGGTCGATCGAGGTGGCGGCTGCCGTGCCGACCGGGAATATTTCGGGGTGCAGGTCGATCGACGACAGCTTGGCCAGCATCGTGCGCGCCTTGTCGCCGGAAACGCTGATCAACGCGCGCGCATGTGATTGATCGGAAAGCGAGGCCAAACCGGCAAACACGCGGGCAAGGGTCTCCATCCTTTGCCCGCCGCCTCTCGACAGCACCAGAAACTGGTCCGGTCCTGACCAGATCAGCGTCGCGTCGGCCGTGTCGGCCGCCTTGGGTGTTTCCGGTGCGGCGACGCCGAAGCGAGCCTTCGCGGCATTGACCGTCTCGGCCGCCTTGCCGCGACGCGCCATCACCTGAACGAGGTCGAAATTGCGGATCTCGGTCAGCGACACGCCGGCTTCGCCCGGCGCGCCATAACGGCCGGCGACCAGGGCGCGCTCGAGCGGGCTGCGGATGTTCCAGGAAAAATCAGCCACGCTGGCGCCCTCCATCCGGATCGTAGAAGACGGAATTGCAGAGCTCGACATCGTACTCCTCGCCACGCAGCGGATCATGAGCGCGCACGATCTCACCAATGCGCGCACGGCCACGCTCGACGAGGCCGAGCCCGATCCACTGGTCGAGCACCGGTGAGAAGCAGACCGAGGTGATATAGCCCTGGTCGTTGTCTGGTCCGGGGGTCTCGCCCTTGGGAACGATGTGCGCGCCGGAGCGTAGGCGGCGCGCCTTGTCGGTCGGCTTGATGCCGACGACCACCTGCCGGTTCGGCGCGACGAGTGCTTCGCGGCCGGCCATGACGCGGCCGATGAAATCCTTCTTGGTCGACATCATCTTGCCGAGACCGAGATCGGCAGCCGTTGTGGTGCCGTTGAGCTCCGGTCCGGCGACATGGCCCTTTTCGATGCGCATCACGCCGAGCGCCTCGGTGCCGTAAGGCGTCACGCCGAACGGCTTTCCCGCGATCATCAGGTTGCGCGCCAGAGCCTCGCCGTAGCGCGCCGGCACCGAAATCTCGAACGCCATCTCGCCGGAGAAGGAGATCCGGAACAGCCTCGCCTTGATGCCGCCGCGCAGCTTGACTTCGCGCGCGCCCATGAACGGAAAGCCTTCGTTCGACAGGTCTTCGGCCGGATCGACGATCTCCTTCAGCAGATCGCGGGTCTTCGGACCGGCGATGGAGAATTGCGCCCACTGGTCGGAGACCGAGGTCAGCTGCACGTCGAGTTCGGGGAATAGGACCTGGCGGCAGAATTCGAGATGCTGCATCACCAGCCCAGCCTTGGCGGTCGTGGTTGTGAGGAAATAATGGTCCTTGGCCAGGCGCGAGGTGGTGCCGTCGTCATAGACGACACCGTCCTCGCGCAGCATCAGTCCATAACGCGCTTTGCCAACTGCGAGGCTGGAGAACGCGTTGATATAGACGCGGTCCAGGAAGGCGCCGGCATCCGGGCCGTGCACGTCGATCTTGCCCAGCGTCGAGACATCGCAGAAGCCGACGCCGCTTCGCACCGCCTTGACCTCGCGGGTCACCGATTCCAGCCAGTCTTTTTCGCCGGGCAACGGATACCATTGCGCGCGCTTCCACAGGCCGGTGTCGACGAACACCGCGCCCTGTTCGGCCGCCCAGTGATGCGACGGCGTCAGCCGCGTCGCATGGAAATTCTCGTCGCGATGGTGACCGGCGAAGGCGCCGATGGCGACCGGCACATAAGGCGGCCGGTAGATCGTCGTTCCGGTTTCGGGAATGGATTTACCCGACACCGCCGCCATGATGGCGAGGCCGGCGACATTCGAGGTCTTGCCCTGGTCGGTCGCCATGCCGAGCGTCGTGTAGCGCTTCAGATGCTCGACCGACTCGAAACCCTCGCGCTGCGCCAGCTCGACATCGGACGCCGTCACGTCATGCTGCTGGTCGACGAAGGCCTTGCCTTTGCCGGCGACATGCCAGAGCGGCGTCAGCGAAAAGGCCTCGTCGTCGGCGAGGGGCGCCGATCCGGCGTTGCCGCTCCGTCCCGTATCGCGCGCCGCTGCCGCACCTGCCTCGAAACCTTCCCGCAGGCAGGCGCCAAGGCCGAAGGCGCCGTTCGCCGCGCCTGCCGCCGCCATGCCGGGCGGCGCGCCGTCCGGCAC
>NZ_RZSN01000305.1:0-3655 GCF_003997315.1 Mesorhizobium sp. M1A.F.Ca.IN.020.04.1.1 | reverse complement strand
CCCTTAAGCGAGTGCGCGCTGCTTCTTGTTGCCGGCCACCAGATTGGCAACAAGCAGTGCGGCGCAGGACTTGCCGCCGCCATAGGGACCGGTCCATGTGAACGCATATTGCGAGCCTTCGGCGATGCCGGTCAGCATGGCCATCAAGGACTTGCGCACGCTCGCCTGCAACACGTAGCCAGTCAGCGGCGGTGTACCGTTGAGGTCGGTGTCGATCCTCGCGGAAAGCGCGAACCGGCGTTCGACCTTGACGATATCGGCGAGCTTGGTCATGCGGCCCTCTGTCCCCGGTACCCAGCTTTGATGAGACCGAATTCGTCGATCGCATCGAGACGGCCATTAAGAGCGACCTGACGGAGGCCGGCCGTGTCGGTCCAGATCATCTTTCCGCCCGTGGCCTCGCCGATACCCATCAGGCGCGCAACCAGACTATCTTCATCGAGCTTGAAGACCCGCCCGGGCGAGCCAGGACCATACTGCGTCTGTTCCACCGAGATGGTCGGCGCCGAGGGGTGCTGACGCTCCCAGAAGCGCTTCAACACAAGGGCGAAGATGCTGTCTTCGAGCGACGGCTTCTGGCCACGCACGAATTCAAGCTGCCCGGTCGACCGATGCTCGCGCAACAACCCAAGCTCGACGAGCAGCGGCTCGGCGGCATCCTCTCCAGAATCTGAATGGCGAGGCGCGTAGCTGCGCACGAACACTTCCACGTCGCGCTTGAGCGTCTCAGCCGTTGCTCTAGCCGTAGTGCGCGCATCGACGATGGCCGCCATCGCTCTGACGAGGTCGTCCCGCGCAAAGGCGACCTGATTGAGTACGTTGAACGCATAATAGAAAGTCGTCGCAGCTTGTGGCTCGCTTACGAGGTGCGCATGCATCAGCCAAAGTGTCGAGGGATGCTCTAGATACGGATCAAGTCCGGTCCCGTCCGTGAAGATCAGCCGCCCCAGATCGGACACTCGCAGATGGGTGGAGCTGTCCTCGAGCACCTTCGTCGCCAACGCCCAGTGCCGCATCGAAAGCGCCATGTTCTTGCCGACGCCAAAGGCGGCGATTGCGCTTTGTTCCTGAAATGTTCTACGATCGATACCGTCAGGGCCGGACGCAGCATCAAACGACTTCTTCAGCCACAGGAGCCGAAGCGCAAAGGTCTCGTGGCCCGACACGCGAATCGCGGTGGCCGGATCGTATAGGTCGTTCAACATGGGAAGGAATGCTACTGGAGACTGCCGCCAGCGACAATCCCTAGCGGCCGACTATTTCCGATAGGACGACCGCCGCCTCTGCGGCATCAGCCGCGCTATTGTAGCGGCCGAAGTATAGTCGCACAGTTTCCGAAGCCTGCTGCGGAGTGAATCCCATGGCCATCAGTACATGTGACGCAGTAATCTGGCCGCTGGTGCAAGCTGATCCTTCGGAAATCGCTATCCGATTTCCAGCCCTCGCAATAATCGACATCGCGTCATTGCCTGGAAATCTTAGGCTGAGGCTGCCGGGAACCCGTTGCGGCTCAGGAACATTTTCGGTGAATTGGACCTGTCTGCTGAGCAGTTCCTCGAGGAAGAGCGCCGACAAGGTTCGCGAATGTGCGGCGTCTGCACCAAGCCGCGTCTTGGAGACCTTGGCGGCCGCGCCGAACCCGACGACGAGCGGTGTCGGTACGGTTCCTGGACGGATGCCCGTTTCCTGACCGCCGCCGAACAGCACCGGCAAAGGCCTGACCGCAGCCGCAGATGACACGAACAAGCCACCAATTCCCATCGGACCGTACATTTTGTGCGAGGACAGGCTGGCAAAGTCGAAATCCGTACAGTTGAGAGAAACCTTCCCCAGTCCTTGTGCCGCGTCCACGTGGACAAGAGCCCCGGCGGCGCGCGCTATTCGGACGACATCGGCGAGTGGTTGGGCTGAACCTACCTCGTTGTTGACGGCCATCACCGAAACCAACAGCGTTTGGTCACCGACCAACCGCTCCAGTGCCGAAATGTCGATGACACCACTTTCGTCGACCGGAGTCTCGATGATCCTGAAGCCGGCAGTGCGAAGCGAACTTGCGGACGACAGAACGCTCTTGTGCTCGATAGCTGAGACAACGATCTCCCGCCGCTCGATGCCCGCCTCGAGTGCTGCCAAAGCCGTTCCCCTTATCGCGATGTTGTTGGCTTCAGTAGCCCCAGAGGTGAAGACGAGTTCTTGTGGATCCGAGCCAATGAGAGACGCGATATCGGAGCGCGCATTTTCGACGGCCTGCGACGCCAACATGCCCGCGAGGTGAGGTGAGTGCGGGTTGCCCGCTTGAGCATGCCACCACGGCGACATCGCCTCCAGGGCCTCCGGGGCAAGGGGGTTCGTCGAATGGCCATCAAGATAGATCGGCGTGTGCATAAGGGGACTCTGCGTCGTCGGGTAGCTGAACCTATTCCAGTTTGGCTGCAATTCGAAGTGAGCCGCCGGTCGCGACGGTCGCGATTTCCTGATAGACACGAGAACAAACGAAAGAGGTTTTCATGGCGGACGACAAGGACGTAAGCATCAATGAAATCTACAAGGAGCAGTACGCTCACTTTAGAGCGATGAATGACATTCTCTACAAGACCCCTCCTCTGTTTTCGGTCGCGATCGGCGGCTTGTGGTATTTTGCAGCGACCCAGCTCAAATCGGACCGACTGATCGCCGTAGGCATCTTCCTGTTTGCGGCCATTGTGAGCGTCTGTAGCGTCTTCATCATGGGACGCTTTAGCCTGGCCTTCAGCCGCTACATCACCAACCTCAATAGGCTCGATGGCGAATATGCGGTCTCTCTAAAGGACCAGACGTGGCCACCCTCGACGGTAAAAGTCATCCAGTTCCTTTTGTGGGTCGCAATGGCCATTTCGCTGGTCGGCGTTATCTATGCTGTCGTGCCTCTGTTCTGCCCCGCGGTTCATTCCTAGCTGGCAACTCCCTGTCCATCTTGAGCGGCGATGGCCGACACCACCGCTTCGATATCTTCGTCTGACAAGAACGGCGCTTGCGCGAAGACGATCGAGGGCTCGCCGCTCAGACGAGCCGCTAGGTGTCCGAGGCCGAGCAGGTTTTCGGCACCCTTCATCCCCAGAGCGATCTCTGACGTCCCAACGCTCGCGACCTTGAGGATCAGGCGGTTGCCTAAATTGTCGCGCAGCTGAACAGGCATAACCCCGGCATCGGGCCGCTGCGCCGCAAAGACGAGGTGGATGCCGGCGGCTCGTGCCTTCACCCCGAGTCTCGAAACGATCGAGGTGACGGCGCTCTTGTAGTCCTCGGTCAGCATCCATTCGGCGAACTCGTCGTGGACGAGGAACTTCATCGGCAGGCGTGCTTCTGGCGCCGCCTTGATGTTGAACGATCGGATGTCGCGAACTCCGTTCTCCCTGAACAGCTCGTACCGACGGTCCATTTCAACGACGAGCCCCTCCATCATTTCGATCGCGGCGGTCTGATCGATGACGATGCCGCCCTTCACATGCGGCAGGCGCTCGATGGCCGAGTAATCGACGCCCATCTTGGGATCGATCAGGTGGATGTGGGCCAAGGCGCTCGGATTGGTCGCCGCAATGTCGAGGATCAGCGCCTGGATCAGAACCGATTTGCCGCTGCCGGTAGCGCCGGCGATCAGCGTATGCGGGTCATGCTG
>NZ_RZSN01000304.1:0-3730 GCF_003997315.1 Mesorhizobium sp. M1A.F.Ca.IN.020.04.1.1 | reverse complement strand
GTGATCATGGTTCTGCTGGTGGTGGGGTATCTAATCAGCGCCGTTCTTCACACATTGGTCGACAGGCCCAGATCGATTGATATCGACCACAGTCGTTGCCGCGAAACGATCGAATGTGCCTCCCCGCCGGAGAGCTGAAGCGACAGCAGCCTGTAGGCCCGTGGGTTCAGGAACTGCAACATCATGAAGCTAGCCTGGAACAATATCGGAGCCGTAACGGTCGCCGCGATCACTGTTACCGGACGCTGCTTCCTTATCACCAGATAGATGCAGTATAGCCCGTAGAACGTGCCGAGACCGACGACCCCAAGAACGAAATTCGTCTTGGATCCCGATTTGACCAAACCCAGCAACCCCGCGAGGAGGCAAACCGAAAGGAGGATTCGGTGCCTTCGAGAAGCGACCAGCTTCGCGGCGACAAGCGGCAGACCGGCCGACAAGGCAATTCCGAGTTGGTTTGCATGCTTGAAATAGCCCTCCGCCCGATCGGCGAATCGAGCATCGCCGAGGCCAATAACGACAAGGCAGGATGTAACAGCAACCATGATGGCCATGGTCATCCCAATCCTGTCGATTGCCTCAAAACTCCTAGGCCTCGCGGCGATCAATGCAATGGTCGGGATAGTGGCGAAACCAAACACCTGGGCGAAGACAGCGCGCATGGTCCTGACCGGATTGTCCGCGTGTAGCGCCGACAGCAGCGATAGAACCATGATGAGGGCAGATGTTGTCAGCACGGCAGCCGCCAAGGCCGTGTCGGTGCGATGCAGACGTTTTGTCGCTTCGGCGTAGGGAACGAGGCTTACCAGGCCGCAGAACAAAGCGAGCAAAAAGGAAATCGAGCCATCGGTTCCGGCAATCCGCGTGGCGCCAGGGAACCATATCGACACGATCAGCAAAAGGATGGAAGCCTGCAGCATCGATGGACGTCACGCTGAAAATGCTATGCAACAACCGCGGGCCGACGCGCTCTTGCCTCGCCAGGCTGCGTCCGGTGCCCCTGTGTCCTGAACGGGAACGCCAAGAAATAGAGACACAACGTTCACTCCAGGACGGTGATTCAAGGCGCGCTGCCGCATCGCGGGTGAATACTCCGCGTACCTATTTCATAAGCAGCGTAGGCGCAGCGGGATGACAAGGAAATGAGCGAAAACGCGTCATTGGGACAAGGTGTCCTACGCCTTTTGTGCAAGGGCTGGTGGTGCTGCGATTCCAGTCTGCCTGGTCGAGATCCGGTCCAGCCGCGGCGGGGATTCGGTGTTGGTGCGGATTTGCATATGTGGGAGACTTGGGCGCGGCACACCGAGTCTTTCACACCGTAGGAGATCGCCGTGGTTTGGGGTCTTGTCGCTGTCGGCGTGATCGGCATTTTGCTCGGATTTCGTGTTCGCGCGCCGGCGCTCATCGTCATGACCGCGGTGATTGTGGTGTTCAGCGCCATTGCAGGCGGCATCGGCAGCCTGTTTGCCTGGGACCGTCTGCTTTCGATCCTGCTTTTCGTTGTCACGCTGCAGGGCGCCTACCTGCTCGGCGTCTTCTTCGGCATCGTGTGGCGTCGCGCCGTGACCGATGAGCATTGACGGATTGCGGCTGCCATTTCGTCGCCGGCGCCGGAATTTTTTTAAAGCGGCGATGCCGCCAATGCTCGCTGCCTTCCTCGCCAGTCAGGACGCATGATCGAATCTCATCACGGCGAAGACCGTCCGAACGAGAATGACGACGTCGGCCCATATGGACCAGTTTCGCACGTAGCGGCTGTCGAGGGAGACACGGCTCGGATAGTCTATTGCGTCTCTGCCCGTCACTTGCCACGCGCCGGTCAGCCCGGGCCGGGTTCGAAGATAATCGATCGCGCAGGCGCCGTAACGTTGCAGTTCGTCGGGGACGACCGGCCGAGGACCGACGCAACTCATGTCGCCGCGCAGCACGTTGATGAGCTGAGGCAACTCATCAAGGCTCGACTTTCTGAGAATGTGCCCCAGGAAGGTGACGCGCGGATCGTTCTTGAATTTCAAATTCTGCTCCCACTCCTTGGCGGCTTCGGGATTGCTCGCAAGATAGTCGGCCAGAACCTGCTGGGAGTTGGCAACCATGGTCCTGAATTTGTAGCAGGCGAAACGCCTGCCGTTGAAGCCGACCCGAGTGTGAGAGAATATCGCCGGTCCGCCGTCGGTCGCCAATATCAAGAGGGCAACCACAAGCATGATCGGAGCGGCCAGCACAAGCGCGATCGATGCGATGGTGACGTCCATGATCCTCTTGCGCCGCCCCCCAAGCGGACGATGGTTTTGGCCGACGCCTATTCCGGGTCTGCGGGGGTTCGTGTCGAATGCGCTGATTGTCATGAGCTTCGCCAAGGAAAACGGCTGATTTTAGCGCTCAACTTCACGCGGCGGATCATTCCCGGCAAGAACCGCAAAGGAGGTAGCGCCCTATCTGGCGCCGGTTAGCCTCTTAGCCTGAACGCGTATTGCCTGCGCGGTGTCGATAAGCCTTCTGATCAAACGGCGTAACACTGGCACCCATTTTCTGCAGTAGCAGTGTGGGCACCTTCGACTGTATTCGTGATCGACGAAATCAACTGGTCCGGCTAGGGGCGATCCAGACCGCCGACTGAATTCAGGCCCTAGCTCTGATGGCAAGGATGCCGAGAGAATGTCTGGAGCCACTGGTGCCGGATGGGCGAGCCGGCAGCCGTCTGGCAATGCCTGAAAAGCATGCGCGCGCATGCGACGAGATTCGACGAGACAGATCTTCCGCGTCGAAAGTAATGCCTGCCAGCCTGTCAGTGGAGCACGCAACGTGACGCCCATTCCGAAGCCTTCGTCCGGTGACTTCCCCGCAAGGCCGGGCGCTCGTCAGTTTCTGGAGGTCGACCATGCGGAAGCACTTGCCGTCGTCCGCAAGCAGATAGCTTTGCTCGATCTTGATCTCTCCGGCCTCACTGTCGTGGCTGGCGCGGCGACGGGCTATCAGGCGGTGACTGCGACAGCCGCGGCGCTCGCCAATGCCGACCGTGTCGTTACACTCACCCGCGTATCCTCCAGACATCCGAGCCTGGCGGCGGCCGCGGACGCGACGTTGGCATTTGCCGAGTACGCCAAGGTCGCCGAACGCGTGGAAGTGACGAACCGCATCGAAAGCCGCAAATGGCAGGAGGTCGACCTCATCACCAATTGTCCCCAGGTCGGACCGATTTCGAGATCGCTCATCGAGCTCTTGCCCTCTCACGCGGTCGTTGCGCTCATGGCGGAGCCTTGGGAGCTTCGGCCAGGCGTGTTGGACTTCGATGCCTGCGACGAGGTCGGCATCAAGGTTGCTGCTCCAAATCTCGGTCACCCGGCCATAGACCTGATGCCGGAATTCGCGCGGTTATGCCGGGTCTTGCTCGAGGATGCCGGTGTCGATCAGCGTGCCTCGAGATTCGCCGTCGTCTGCGACACGCCCTGCGCACCATTCCTCGAACGTATGCTCGCCGAACGTGGAGCAAGAGTTGGTGTTTTTTCGCATCCGGTTCTGCTGACCGATGATGCATGGGAGGTGATCATCGTCGCTATGCGGCCCTCCGCCAAACCCCCAATGGACATCAACAGTCTGGGCCGCATCGCCAGGAGAACGCGCCAGGCGCTGCTGGTGCAGTTCAGCGGCGGGATCGACCGCTCGGCCGCTAGCTATTTCGGCCTCAGGGTATGGCCGCCGAAGCGCCCCAACCGCGGCGAGCTGGGCCTGC
>NZ_RZSN01000303.1:0-3777 GCF_003997315.1 Mesorhizobium sp. M1A.F.Ca.IN.020.04.1.1 | reverse complement strand
GCCCATGGCACCGGCACCGATTAGCGCGACTATGTTGGTCATGACGGTCGCTCCTCAAAATCTGGACGTTATGTCCGCGACAATCTTTTCGAGCGGTGCGTCGATCGCCACCGCGATGGCATTCTCGTCTTTGCCCGGCACTTCCAGCGTCGCGAACTGGCTGTCGAGCAGACTGGTCGGCATGAAATGGCCGGTGCGCTCGCTCATGCGCCGGGAAATCAGTTCACGCGAACCATCGAGATAGATGAACAGGATCGGCGCGCGGGCCTGCTCGGTGATGAAATCGCGATAGGCGCGCTTCAGCGCCGAGCAGGCGACGATGATCGGCATGCTGGTCTGCCTCAGCGTTTCGCCGACTTTCGCCAGCCACGGCCACCTGTCGGCGTCGTCAAGCGGAATGCCTGCGCTCATCTTGGCGATGTTGGCCTCGGGGTGCAGCTTGTCGCCATCCACATACGTCGCGTGGATCGCACGGGCCAGCGCCTCGCCGACCGTCGTCTTGCCGGAACCGGTGACGCCCATGACCACCATGCGCGGCGGGGGATCAGATCGAAGCCGTGATGCCGCCATCGACATAGAGAATGTGTCCGTTGACAAAGGATGACGCCTCGGAGGCCAGGAAGACGCAGGCGCCGACCAGTTCCTCGACCTTGCCCCAGCGGCCAGCCGGCGTGCGCTTTTCAAGCCAGGCGCTGAAGGCCGGGTCGGCGACAAGGGCCGCATTGAGCGGCGTGTCGAAATAACCGGGCGCGATGGCGTTGCATTGCAGGCCGTGCCTGGCCCAGTCGGTCGCCATGCCCTTGGTGAGATTGCCGACCGCGCCCTTGGTCGCCGTGTAGGGCGCGATACCCGGCCGGGCGAGCGCGGTCTGCACGCTGGCGATATTGATGATCTTGCCGCGGCCACGCCGGATCATGTGGCGCGCCACGGCCTGGCCGACATGGAAGACGCTGGCGACATTGATCTGCAGCAGGCGCTCGAACGCGTCGGCGGGAAAGTCCTCGAGCGGCGTACGGAACTGCATGCCGGCATTGTTGACCAGAATGTCTATCGCTCCGTGAGTCTGCTCGAACGCATCGATGGCGGCGCGTACCGCATCATGGTCGGTTGCATCGAAGGCTAGCGTCACAGGGCCGGGGATTTGCGCGGCCGCAACGGCGAGTTTTGCCTCGTCGCGGCCGTTGAGGACCACTTTGGCGCCGGCACCGGCGAGCCCTTTTGCCAAGGCAAGGCCGATGCCTTGCGAGGAGCCGGTGACGAGCGCGGTGCGCCCGGTGAGATCGAACAAGGTGGACGACATTTTCTCGATTGCCTCTCGTCGCTGTCCGTTTTATGTTATCGATAACATCAGCTGTCAAGTCAAGTGGAGCGAAAACCGATGCAGCGGCCCCATATCCTTCAGGTTGGACCTTATCCCGCGTGGGACGAGGTGCCGCTCAACGAAGCCTTCGTGGTGCATCGTTATTTCGCGGCCGAGGACAAGCCGTCCTTCCTCGCCGACGTCGGGCCGCAGGTCCGCGCCATCGCCACCCGCGGCGAACTCGGCGCGAACCGCGCCATGATCGAGGCGTGCCCGGCACTCGAGGTCGTCTCGGTCTACGGCGTCGGCTTCGACGCGGTCGATCTGTCGGCGTGCCGAGAGCGCGGCGTGCGGGTCACCAATACGCCTGATGTGTTGACCAACGACGTCGCCGATCTCGGCATCGCCATGATGCTGTGCCTGTCGCGCGGCATGATCGGCGCCGAGCGCTGGGTGCGCGACGGCAGCTGGGCCTCTAAGGGCCTTTACCCGCTGAAGCGCCGAGTCTGGGGCCGGCGGGCCGGCGTGCTCGGCCTCGGCCGCATCGGCTATGAGGTGGCCAAGCGTCTGGCCGGCTTCGGCATGGACATCGCCTACAGCGACGTCGCGCCCAAGGATTTCGCCGCGGACTGGGAGTTCGTCGCCGATCCCGTCGCCCTGGCCGGCCGTTCGGATTTCCTGTTCGTGACGCTCGCGGCGTCGGCCGCGACGCGCCACATCGTCAATGGCGAGGTGATCGCGGCGCTTGGCGAGGACGGCATGCTGATCAACATTTCGCGCGCCTCCAATATCGACGAGGGTGCGCTGCTCGATGCGCTCGAGAAGAAGGCGCTGGGGTCTGCCGCGCTCGACGTTTTCGAGGGCGAGCCGAAGCTCAATCCGCGGTTCCTGGCGCTCGACAACGTCCTTTTGCAGCCGCACCATGCGTCGGGCACTATCGAGACACGCAAGGCGATGGGCAAGCTGGTACGCGACAACCTTGCCGCCCATTTTGCTGGCCAGCCGTTGCTGACGCCGGTGCTGTGACATTGTTTTACGCAAAGCCTGCCTGCACAGTCCGAGGAGTTCGCCTGCCATGAAGTCGATCGTCATCCACGCCGCCAAAGACCTGCGCATCGAGGACCGTCCGGTCGAGGAGCCGGGGTCGGGCCAGGTGCTGTTGCGTCTCGCCGCCGGCGGCATCTGCGGCAGCGACCTGCACTACTACAATCACGGCGGTTTCGGAACGGTGCGCCTGAAGGAGCCGATGATCCTCGGCCACGAAGTCTCCGGCGTGATCGAGAGCCTCGGGCCGGGAGTGAGTGGACTGCAGACGGGACAGCTTGTCGCCGTGTCTCCGTCGCGGCCCTGCTACAGCTGCCGCTATTGCCGCGAGGGCATGCACAACCAGTGCCTCAACATGCGCTTCTACGGCAGCGCCATGCCGTTCCCGCATATCCAGGGCGCGTTTCGTGAAATGCTGGTGGCGGACGCGATTCAGTGCGTCCCGGCCGATGGGCTGACCGCCGGCGAGGCGGCGATGGCCGAACCGCTGGCCGTCTGTCTGCACGCGACGCGCCGTGCCGGAGAGATGTTGGGCAAGCGCGTGCTGGTCACCGGCTGCGGGCCGATCGGCCTGCTGTCGATCATCAGCGCGCGCCGCGCGGGTGCGGCCGAGATCGTCGCCGTCGACATCGCCGATTTCACGCTGTCGATGGCCATGCGCGCCGGCGCCGACAAGACCATCAACACCCGAAGCGAGCCGGAAGGTTTGGCGCCCTACCTTGCCGACAAGGGGACCTTCGACATCCTCTACGAATGTTCGGGCGCGGCGTCGGCGCTGGCGCAAGGCATCGCTACGCTGCGTCCGCGCGGCACCATCGTCCAGCTCGGCCTCGGCGGCGCCGAGATGGCACTGCCGATGTCGACGGTGACCGCCAAGGAACTGTCGATCAACGGCTCGTTCCGCTTCCATCCCGAATTCGCCGTCGGCGTCGAGCTGATGCGCAAGGGGCTGATCGACGTGAAGCCGCTGATCACCCACTCGGTGCCGGTCGACGAGGCGCTTTCCGGCTTCGAGCTCGCCAACGACCGCAGTCAGGCGATGAAGGTCCAGATCGCGTTTGCGTGAGCCGCAACGGCGCGTTGCATTCCGCCGTGATATCGATAACGTACGGCCATGCAATCTTCGCCCAAACGGCCGACCATGGCCGATGTCGCGCATCGCGCCAACGTCTCGACGATGACCGTGTCGCGCGCTTTCAAGCGCGACGCTTCGGTCAGCGCCGATACGCGCGACCGCATTCTGAAGGCGGCTGAAGAGCTCGGCTATGTCTTCGACAGCATCGCCGCCAATCTGTCGTCGCGGCGCTCCGGCTTCGTCGCCGCGACGATCCCCTCGATCAACAACGCCAATTTCGCCGACACGGTGCGCGGCATGACCGAGGGCCTGCGTGACAGCGGGCTGGAGATCCTGCTCGGCTTCACCGACTATAATG
>NZ_RZSN01000302.1:0-3660 GCF_003997315.1 Mesorhizobium sp. M1A.F.Ca.IN.020.04.1.1 | reverse complement strand
GATCGCGGCCGACCAGCAAGATCATCTGATTGGGCAGTCGCAGCACCAGCGCGATAGCGTTGTGGCCTTCTTCGCCTTCCGACCGAGCGCTGCTGTCGCCCGGGGACGGCGCGCTCTGATCGGTGCCACCACCACGCAACCGGTCGAGTTCGCCCTCACCGAAGCGATGGTACGAAAAGGGCTCCGTCGTCCAGCCCTCGGTTTCGATGATTCCCGGCTCCAGGCTCTGCACATTGCCGGTCAGGATCTGGCCGTTGGCGTCGGCGATCAGATAGAGGTTGGCGCCAGGCTGGCGCGAGCGGGCTTCAACCACGCGCACCAGCAACGGCAGGCCGCCATTTTTGTATGCGCGAGCCAAGCCGAGGATCTCGTCATTGATCGTGTCCTGGGTCTGCGCCGTCAGCATGCGCGCCGAGAGCGACGTCATGTAAAAGACGAGCAGCACGGCGCAGAGAGCGAAAAGCAGAAGGTAAAGCGCCGAGAGCCGGGCCGCCGTCGTCTTCATGATGGCCGGCAGGGAAAGAGCCATGTTCGCCTAGATCAGGATGACGATTGGCTGCACGGTAACCCCTTGTTGCAGCATCTTTTCCGAAACGTTCCCTGACTTTCGGTTTGGGATCATGCTCTAGCCGCCTTTCAGCATGTAGCCCGCGCCGCGGATGGTGTGCAGGATCGGTTTGTCGAAACCCTTTTCGATCTTGCCGCGCAGGCGCGAGACATGAACGTCGATGACGTTGGTCTGCGGATCGAAATGATAGTCCCAGACATTTTCCAGCAGCATGGTGCGCGTCACCACCTGGCCGGCGTGGCGCATCAGATATTCCAGCAGGCGGAACTCGCGCGGCTGCAGCGTGATCTCGCGGCCGGCGCGCTTGACCGAATGCGACAGACGGTCGAGCTCGAGATCGCCGACGCGGTAGACGGTCTCGGTTTCCCGGGCGCCGGCGCGACGGTTCAACACCTCGACGCGGGCAAGCAATTCGGAAAAAGCGTAGGGTTTGGTGAGATAATCGTCGCCGCCGGCGCGCAGCCCGGTGACGCGGTCGTCGACCTCGCCCAGCGCCGACAGGATCAGCACCGGCGTGGTGTTGCCGCGCGAGCGGAGCGCTGCGATCACCGACAGCCCGTCGCGGCGCGGCATCATGCGGTCGACCACCATCACGTCATAGTCGCCGGCGTCGGCAAGCGCGAAGCCGGTCTCGCCGTCCCCGGCGACATGGGCGGTGTGGCCCGCCTGGGCGAAGGCTTTCTGCAGGTAGTCCGCAGCCTCGCGGTCGTCTTCCATGACGAGAATCTTCATGGAGCCGTTATACGCGATTTCACTGGAAGGTTGAGGGGCAGCCATGACTCAGCGCCTTTGCGTTCGCCAGCCGCATGTCGTGATCCCAGACCGGTACCCACTTGCGGGCACCGTGCTTGGCAAGCGGCAGCGGGTGATGGGAAACCCGCTGCCGCAGGAGCGAAACACGGTGACTGACTGACGTGCTCGGCCCCATGTTTTCCCGGCGGCGGCTCGGGGGTGTTGAAACCGCCGCAAGGAAAAGTCGCTGAGCAATTCCAGGAAAGGCGTGAAGCGGGTTTCCGTCCGGAATTGCGTCAAACAGAGAGTTAGAGCGGTTCTGCGTTCTCGAGGAGCGATTGAACCGCTCTCTCAGATCAGCCCTTTCCGACCGGCAGCGCGACGAAGCGGTTGCTATCGTCGCGGGTGATCTGCATCAGCACGGCCTTGCGGCCCGACTTGGAGGCATCGGTCATGGCCTTGGAAACGTCGTCGGTAGTGTTCACCTCGTTCGAATTGATCGAGGTGATGACGTCGCCGGGCTGGATGCCGCGGTCGGCCGCATCGCTGTCCGGATCGACATCGGTGACCACCAGGCCCTTGCCGTTTTCCGACTTGGTGACGGTGAGGCCGAGATCGGCAAGCGTATCGGCCTTGGCGGGAGCCGCCTGCTTGTTGCCGTCTTCGTTCGAGGCCTGCTTGTCGCTCGAAGGCAACGTGCCGAGGTCCACCTTGACCGTCTCGTTCTTGCCGTTGCGCCAGACAGTGACATCAACCGACTTGCCCGGCGCATAAGCGCCGATCATGCGGGCGAGTTCCTTCGGCGAGGCGACGTCCTTGCCGTCGACCTGGGTGATGACATCGCCGGCGACGATGCCTGCCTTCTTGCCGGGACCAGCGTCCTGCGCGCTCGAAACCAGCGCGCCCTTGTCCGACTTCAGGCCGAGCGACTCGGCGATGTCGGAGGTGACCGGCTGGATCTCGACGCCGAGCCAGCCGCGCTGGACGGAGCCGTTCTTCATCAGGTCTTCGACCACCTGCTTGGCGGTCGAGGCCGGGATGTCGAAGGCGATGCCGACGCTGCCGCCCGACGGCGAGAAGATGGCGGTGTTGATGCCGATCACCTGGCCGTTGAGGTTGAAGGTCGGACCGCCCGAATTGCCGCGGTTGACCGAGGCGTCGATCTGGATGAAGTCGTCATAGGGGCCGGCGCCGATGTCGCGGCCGCGGGCCGAAACGATGCCTGCGGTGACGGTGCCGCCGAGGCCGAACGGGTTACCGACCGCCACGACCCAATCGCCGATGCGGATCTTGGAGTCGTCGGCGAAGTCGACATAGGTGAACTTGCCGCCGCCATCGACCTTCAGCACGGCGAGGTCGGTGCGCGGATCGGTGCCGATCAGCTTGGCGTCGAGCTCCTTGCCGTCATTGGTGACGACGGTGAAGTCGGAGCCTTCCGAAACCACGTGATTGTTGGTGACGAGGTAGCCGTCCTCAGAAATGAAGAAGCCCGAACCTTGAGCCACGGGGCGCGGCTCGCCATTGCCGTGGTTGCGGTGGTTAAACCGGGGCATGCCGAACTGGCCGCCCTGATCGCCGAAGCCGCGGAACTCCCTGAAGAAGCGGCGCAGCTGCGGATTATCCGGCAGGTTGTCGAAGCCGTTCTGATCGTCGGAGCCGTCATCGGCCGTCGGCTGGATCTTGGCCTTCACCTTGACGCTGACCACCGCCGGCGAGACGCGCTCGACGACGTCGGCGAAGCTCGGAACCTGCGGAGCCTCGACACGCACAGCATCGGCCAGCACGGGCGCAGTGCCGGTGGCAAGCGCGCCTGCGCCGACAGCACCAATCACGGCCAGGGACGCGACAGCCGCCATCAGGCGCTTGCGGGTGCTTGAATATGAATCGGGGGCAATATTCATGGGTCTCGTTTCCTCTTTCGAAGTGGATGCGCTCAGGAGAGCATCCTCGGAAAAGAGACTTAGTGAGGCGCACATTACGGCGCCATTTCCGATATATGAAAATTTTGTAATGTTGGCGCTTTAATCGCGCAGCAGCTTGTCCAGCGCCGCCTGTTCCTCGGCGCTGAGCGTGCTGCCCGGCGCGCGGCGTGAACGGGTGCTGAGCACGATGAAGATGCCGCCGGCCAGAAGCAAAAGCGCCGGGGTGCCCCACAAAAGCGCGTTGCGCAGGCTGAAGCGCGGCTTCAAGAGAACGAACTCGCCGTAGCGCGACACGATGTAATCCATCACCTGCTGGTCGGTATCGCCGGCGACGAGGCGCTGGCGCACGAGGACGCGCAGGTCGCGGGCCAGATCGGCGTCGGATTCGTCGATCGACTGGTTCTGGCAGACCATGCAGCGCAAGCCTTCCGAAAGCGC
>NZ_RZSN01000301.1:0-3865 GCF_003997315.1 Mesorhizobium sp. M1A.F.Ca.IN.020.04.1.1 | reverse complement strand
GTCTATTTCTATATCGGCGCCTTTGCCGCCGCCGGCATCGTGCTCAACGGCCGCCTGTTCGGCGGGCCGACCGGCAATGCCGGCGCCCTGGGTTCGATGCCGGTGCCCGGGCCGGACGGCAAGCCGACACAGCTTATCGATGTCGCCTCGATCGCCATGCTGGAAAAGGCGCTGAGCGCCAAGGGCATCGACGGCTCCTATCTGTGGACCTCGCCGCAGGAATGGGGCGAGATCGGCGCCGAGCTCGACGACTGGATCGCAAGTGCTGCACAAGCGCTGGCCTATGCGATCGTTGCCGCCTCGTCGGTCATCGATTTCGAGGCCGCGGTGATCGACGGCTGGATGCCCCTCGACGTGCGGCGGAGGCTTGTCGATGCGGTGACGGACGCGATCACCGGTATCGACGCCGAGGGGCTGAAGCTGCCGGTCGTACGCGAAGGAACAGTCGGCATCCATGCGCGGGCGCTTGGCGGCGCCAGCCTGCCGCTTTCCGAACGCTTCCTGATCGGACCGACGACGATTTCCAGGAGCGCCTGACCATGCTGATCGGCATTCCGTCGCTGCTCGGCCCGCAGCTTCTGGCGACGCTCAGGGCCATGGGCCATGGCGACGAGATCGCCATCGTCGACGGCAATTATCCGGCCGAGGAACAGGCGCGCAGGCTGATCCGCGCCGACGGCCATGCCGTCATTCCGGTGCTGGACGCCGTTTTGAGCGTGCTGCCGGTGGATGCGGCGGTGCCGGAGGCCCTGTTCCGCGCCTCGGTCAAAGGCGATCCGGCGCTCGCCGATCCCGTGCATCACGAGATGGAAGCGGTCTGCGCCAAACGCGCGCCGGGGCACAAGGTGATTGCGCTGGCGGGGGCCGACTTCTATGCACGCGTCAAGGCCGCGCATGCGATCGTCGCGACCAGCGAACCCAGGCTTTATGCCAACATCATCATCCGTAAGGGCGTGATCCATCCGCCGGAAACCGAGACACAATGATCCTCTGCTGTGGCGAAGCCCTGATCGACATGCTGCCGCGCACGACAGCGGAAGGCGAAGCGGCCTTCGCGCCTTATGTCGGCGGAGCGGTGTTCAACACGGCGGTCGCGCTCGGACGGCTGGGCGCTCCGGCAGGCTTCTTCTCAGGTCTCTCCTCCGACCTGTTCGGCGGCCAGCTCCGCGAGGCGCTGGGAGCCAGCAAGGTGAGCTCGACCTATGCGCACACCTCGCCCAAGCCGACCACGCTCGCCTTCGTGCGGCTCACCGATGGCCAGGCGAGCTATACGTTCTACGACGAGAACACCGCCGGGCGCATGCTCGCCATCGAGGACCTGCCGAAGCTCGGCGCCGAGATCGAGGCGATGCTGTTCGGCGCGATCAGCCTGATCTCGGAACCGGCGGGATCGGCCTATGAGGAGTTCATGCGGCGCGAGCACAACAGCCGGGTGATGATGCTCGACCCCAACATCCGGCCGAACTTCATTCCGGACAAGGCCAAGCATCTGAGGCGCATCCGCAAGATGATGGCGATGGCCGACATCGTCAAACTGTCGGACGAAGACCTCAACTGGTTCGACGAAGCGGGCTCGCACGAGGAGGTCGTGCGCAACTGGCTTGACCGCGGTCCCAGCCTGATCGTCGTCACCCATGGCAGCGAAGGCGCCGTCGGCTACAGCAGGGAGCACAAGGTCACGGTGGTGCCGCGGAAGGTGAAGGTGGTCGACACCGTCGGCGCGGGCGACACCTTCAATGCCGGCATCCTTGCCTCGCTGCACGAGCAGGGTCTGCTCACCAAGGCAGCGATCGGCGGCCTCTCGGAGGAAGCCATCCGCAGCGCGCTGGAGCTTGGCGCCAAGGCAGCCGCGGTGACGGTATCTCGGGCCGGCGCCAACCCGCCATGGCGGCACGAAATCGCCTGATCGGTTGCCCGGTCTCGCCAGCGGCCCGTGCCCGAGCGATCACTTTATGTTTCGAAGGGCCGGAACAGCGCGACAAGAGCCGCTTCGAATACGCTTGGAAGCCCGCATTTCCGGCTTCTTCTGGCAAGGCGCAGGCAAAAAACGGTAACAGGCTGCGACACTTGCGCAATTCGCCCTGGCCATGGGCGGCTTTTTCAGCCGTGGCAAGTCTGGTACCAGCGGGCCGGTTTACTGGCAGCATCTGAGGCCGACATGCAGTTCATCGATCTTGGCGCGCAGCGCGAACGAATCCGCGACCGGCTGAAGGCCGCGATCGACACGGTGGTCGAAGACGGCCGTTACATCCTCGGCCCGCAAGTCGCAGAATTCGAGAACAAGCTCGCGGCTTACGTCGGCGTCAAGCATGTGGTGGCCTGCGCCAACGGCACCGATGCGCTGCTTCTACCGCTGTTTGCGGCCGGCATCGGTCCGGGCGATGCCGTGTTCGTGCCAAGCTTCACCTTCGCCGCGACGGCCGAAGTGGTGGCGCTCGCCAAGGCCGAGCCTGTCTTCGTCGACGTCGATCCCGACACCTACAACATCGATATCGCCAGCCTCGAGGCGGCGATCGACATGATCAAGAAGCAAGGAAGGCTGAAGCCGAAGGCGATCATCCCGGTCGACCTGTTCGGACTTGCCGCCGACTACGAGGCGATCATGGCGATCGCAAAGCGCGAGAGCCTGCTGGTGATCGAGGACGCCGCCCAGTCGATGGGCGGCTCGGCCGACGGCACGATGTGCGGCGCCTTCGGCCATGTCGGCTCGACCAGCTTCTATCCGGCCAAGCCGCTCGGCTGCTACGGCGATGGCGGCGCGATGTTCACCAATGATGCTGCGCTCGCCGACAAGCTGCGCTCCTTCGCCTTCCACGGCAAGGGCGAGACGCAGTACGACAACATCCGCGTCGGCATCAATTCCCGCCTCGACACGCTGCAGGCGGCGATCCTGATCGAGAAGCTCGCCATCCTCGAGGAAGAGATGGTGGCCCGCCAGGCGGTCGCCGACCGTTACGCCAACGGGCTTGGCGACATCGTCAAGGCATCACGCAATCTCGGCCACGGCCGCTCGGCCTGGGCACAATATGCCATCGAGACGCCGAAGCGCGACGGGTTGAAGGCGCATCTCGGCGAAAAAGGCATCCCGTCGGTCATCTATTACGTGAAGCCGCTGCACGAACAAATCGCCTACCGCGATTATCCGCGTACGCCGACCGGTCTTACGGTTTCGGAAAAGCTGCCGAAGCAGATCCTCTGTCTGCCGATGCACGCCTACCTCAGCGAAGCCGACCAGGACAAGATCATCGAGACGATCCGCAATTATATCGGCTCGAACTCGGCGCAGGTCGCGGCTGCCTGATCTCCCCCCTTCAGGAGGAGATTAAACCTCCACGCCCTTCCCCGTCGCAATGAAGGACGGGTTGGCGAAATCCGTGTCAGCGGCCTGGTTGCGTTTGCCGTAGAGGAGCGGCTGGCCGTCCAGCGTGCGGGTCATGCCGCCGGCGGCGCGCAGCACCGCATCGCCGGCCGCCGTATCCCATTCCATGGTGCGACCGAAGCGCGGATAAACGTCGGCCTCGGCGGCGGCGAGCAGGCAGAATTTCAGCGACGAGCCTATCGAGACGATGTCGGTGGCGCCGAGATCGCGAATGAAGGCTTCGGTTTCCGGCGTGTTGTGCGAGCGGCTGGCGACGACGGCGAGCGGCGTGCCGCCTGCCCGCACGGTGATTGGCCGACGGCCGGCGACACGATAGTCGCCGTCAACGTCGATCGCTTCCGCCGTTCCCGGCCGACCGGAGAAGAAACGTCCTGTGCAAGGCGCGAACACGACGCCGACTTTCGGCACGCCGTGGCGCACCAGCGCAATGTTGACGGTAAAATCGGTGCGGCGGTTGACGAATTCCTTGGTGCCGCCGAGCGGGTC